>JACDHQ010000289.1 GCA_013820975.1 Gemmatimonadaceae bacterium | reverse complement strand
AGCTTCCACCGCATGACGCCCTGGGTGCTCCGGCTCCTCATCGCCAACGTCGCCGTCTTCTTCCTGATGTCGGCGGCCCCTGACCTGGTCCCGCTGCAGAACTTCGCGTTCTCGCCGCGGACGGCCTTCGTGCGTCCCTGGACGTTCATCACCTACATGTTCCTGCACGGGGGGTTCGGGCACCTCCTGTTCAACATGATCGCGCTCTATTTCTTCGGGCCGCGCCTCGAGACGCGCATCGGCAGCGGGCACTTCATCCGGATGTATCTCGCGGCCGGGTTCACCGGTGCGGCGCTCTCGATGATCTTCACGCCGGCCGCCTGGATCATCGGGGCGTCGGGGGGCGTGTTCGGCGTGATGTACGGCTTTGCGCACTTCTGGCCGCGCGAGCGGGTGTACATCTGGGGCATCCTGCCCGTGGAGGCGCGCTGGCTCGTGATCGCGACGACGGCGTTTGCGCTGTTCGGCGGCTTCACCGGGGCGCAACGTGGCGTGGCGCACTTCGCCCACCTCGGCGGCTACGTCGGCGCGTTCGCCTACCTGTGGTACCTCACGCGCAAGCTGACGGCGTCGCGCCGCGACTGGCAGCAGCGGGTCAACGCAACCGTGGGGTCGGTCGAGCCCGCGCACATCCCGGCGATCGACCTCGAGCGGATCCACCCCGTGAACCGCGACGAGGTCGCGCGCATCGTCGACAAGGCGCGGGCGAGCGGCGTGGAGAGCCTGACGAACCAGGAACGCACCTTCCTGTCGCATTTCACGGTCAGTTCCTGAGTGCCAGGCGAGGGGTGAGTGCCGGCTCTCGACCGTGGAACGGCAATTTGCCGTGTCGTCATACGGGTGAGTGCCGGCTCTCGACCGTGGAACGGCAATTCGCCGTGTCGTCTCACGGCCGCGCCCCGCCTCTCCCCCGTGGAACGGCAATTCGCCGTGTCGTCTCACGGGTGAGTGCCGGCTCTCGACCGTGGAACGGCAATTCGCCGTGTCGTCTCACGGGTGAGTGCCGGCTCTCGACCGTGGAACGGCAATTCGCCGTGTCGTCTCACGGCCGCGCCCCGCCTCTCCCCCGTGGAACGGCAATTCGCCGTGTCGTCTCACGGCCGCGCCCCGCCTCTCCCCCGACAACCGACAACGGACATTGCAGTTCCACGGCCGCGCCCCGCCTCTCCCCGAAAACCGACAACGGACATTGCAGTTCCACGGCCGCGCCCCGCCTCTCCCCCGACAACCGACAACTGACGTTACCCGCGCTACGCGACTCCTCGCTTATGCGTGAGCGTCGCCCGCCCGCGCCTCACCTTCTCGTAGACCCGCTCCACCCGTGCGGCGACGCGCGGCCATGCAAAGGCGCGTGCGCGCCCGCGGCCCGCACTCGCCAGGCGCTTCGCCAGCACTTCGTCGTCGAGCAGGCGGGCTCCCGCCGCCGCGAGTGCCGCCGGATCGGCTGGCCGCACCAGCAGCCCGTCGCGCTCGTCGCGCACCACCTCGGCGTAGCCGGCGAGGTTGCTCGCAATCACCGGCAGGCCGGCGGCCATCGCCTCGACGAGCACGATGCCGAAGCTCTCCCGCCCGGTGGCCGGCGCGACGAAGAAGTCCGCCGCGGCGTGGTACGTGGGGAGGGCCGCGTGGCTCACGCGTCCGATCATGTCCACGCGCGCGCGCAACGCCGGCGTCAGGCGCCTGATCCGCGTGCGTTGCGGGCCATCGCCCACGACGACCAGGCGAAGGTCGTCATACCGCTCGCCCAGCTCGGCGAACGCATCAAGCGCGATGCGGAATCCCTTGCGCGGCTCGAGCCGCCCGACGAAGAGCATGCGCCGTCCCGGCGGTAGCTGGGCGGGCAGCGCATGCCGGAAGTGGGCGATGCTTGCGCCGTTCGGCACGATCGTGCTGTCGGCGCCGCGCATCCGGGTGCTCATGGTGCGTTGCGCGGCGCGTGACACGGCGATCCGGTGGTCGATCCTCGACCAGACCGGGCGCAGGAGGTGGGACCACCCGGTGTAGATGCCGCCGTGCACGGTGAACGGCTCGTGATACGAGTGGAAGGTCGCGACCACGGGCGCATCCGCGCACAGGACGCCGAGCAGGGACGTGCTCGGCGCGAACGGCTCGTGCACGTGAATGACGTCCGGGCGGAAGTCGTCGAAGGCGCCGCGCACGACCACCGCCGAGAAGGGATCGATGCAGAGGGGCGCGACCGAGCCGTTGAATCGGATGCGCGTGGGCCGTCCGACGAGGCGGACGTACGGCTGCGGCGGAACTTCGACCCCTGGCGCCAGGACCAGGACTTCGTGGCCGCGGGCGAGCAGCGAGTCCGTGAGGTGGCGTACGTGGGCCTGGACACCGCCGTGCGCGTCCCAGCTGTACGGGCAGATCTGAACGATGCGCATGCCGGGGTTGTCCCACGTGTTCGCCTCGCCGGTTGGCGAAGCGGGATGCTGCTGCCCGAAGGGCTCACCGGAAACCGATGCAGTCGTGCGGGCTGGGTAAACCTACGGTTACCCGGGCATTCGGTGTCAACGGGTTACGCGATGGCCCGCCGCTCGACGCCCGGCTTCAGCGTGAGGACGTGGATCTCCGGCGACGCGAACAGGCGGATCGGCAGCTGGCTGCACCCGATTCCCCTGCTCACGATGAGCTGGGCGCCGTCCCGGAGCAGGTGGTGCCCGCGGGAATACCGGCGGTTGATCCGGGGCCCTGGCATGCGGATCGGCCAGCCGTTGGGGAGCGCCACCTGGCCCCCGTGCGTGTGGCCGCAGAGCGCGAGGTCGAAGGTCTCGTCCCCCATGTCGAGCAACCCTTCCGGAGCATGCATCAGCAGGAGCCTGGCGTCCTCCGGGGCGGTGTCGCGGAAGGTGGTGGCTGCATCCATCTCCCCCTCGACAGGATCATCGACCCCGCAGAGCACGAGCCCGTCATGCGGGGGAGGAAGTCGTACCGATCGGTTCACGAGCACCTGGACCCCGGCGTCCTCCAGTCGCTCCACCAGGTACTCATCGTCAGCGAGGAGGTCGTGGTTGCCAAGCACGGCGAACTTGCCGAGTGGCGCCTCGATGTGCGCGATCCGGCGGGCGAGCCCATCCACATGGCGGCCGTGGTAGGAGACGAAATCGCCGCCGAGCAGCACGAGTTCGGGGCGAACTGCCTCGATCGCGTGGCACGCGTCGTCGAGGAGGCGGGGATGGGTCAACGGCCCCGCATGGAAATCAGAGGCGAAAACCGCACGAAGGGGCAACCCCCCGCGCCAGCGGGGCAGGGTCAGGGTCGTGTCGCTGATCTCGAGACGGCCGTCCAGATGCAAGCGATGGGTGAGCCTGGCGGCCCACCCATCGGCGTACGTCGTGTCGAATGCGATCTCGGAGCAGCGCCGGAGCAACGACAGCCGGCGCGCGCGCCCGAAGCGGCGCGGCGCCCGGGTCACTCGTCCTCGTGTCCCGCGTCGCTGCCCTTGAACTCGTCGAGCGAGTCCTCGAGCGAGAGCTCACTCTTCTTGGGGCGCACCTTGCGCGGGCGACCGCCGCGCGGCGTGCCGGCCTCGGAGGCGAGGAGCGCCTGGTACTCGCGGCGGGCCTCGGCGAGCGGGTCCTTGATTTCGCGCGCGCCGGCCCGGCGCAGCTTCTCGCGCTGGTACATGTCCTCGGCGGTGGCACGGGCGAGCGCCGCGAGCGTCTCGACCTCGCTCGGCTCCGGGGGGGTCGGGACGGACGGAATCTCGGCCTTTACCGGGGCCGCCTTCGCGCGCTTCTTCGGGGCCGCGATCGGCTTCTTGGTCGCGGTGCTCCGCGTGGTTGTCTTGGTCTTCTGGCGTGGCATATCGGGACCTCCGAGTGGCTCGGAGCGTGTTTGAAGGCAAGGGAAGGGCCGCTGGACGCGGTCGGGGGTCGGAAGACTCGGGTTCGGGGCTCAAACTGCGGTTCCCCGATTCCGTGCTGGGCACTCCCGACCGCTTCAACTACCCCCCAACTGCCGAGAAAGATTCGGCGAACAATGATAAGCACCCCGGCAACCCCAGCCGGATAAAGAGCTATCCGCTATCAGCTATCGGCTATCAGCTTGTTCGGACTCGCCTGGCGGCGCGAACCGCATATTTCACGACGGGCGGTCGCAACAGGAAGCGCCGGCCCGCGAAGCGGCCGGCGCATTCCGAACAAGCTGATAGCTGATAGCTGATAGCGGATAGCTGCTTTTCAC
>JACDHQ010000288.1 GCA_013820975.1 Gemmatimonadaceae bacterium | reverse complement strand
CCTCTCACGCTGGCGATACGCCGCCGGCCTGCACCGAACCCTCGAAGCAGCGGTCAGGGCACCAGCGCCAGCGGCGGCACCGACACCTTGCCGATCGAACCCTGGTCGGTGCCGAACCAGATCTGGCGCGTCGCCGGGTCGAACGTCATGTGGCGGATCGTGTTCGGTGCCGCGCGGCCGACGGGTACTTCGGCGACGAACTGCTTCTTCGCGTGGTCGAACGCCACAAGCGTCGCGGGCACGCCGTCATAACCGTTCTGCGCCACCCACACGACGTTGCGGTCGTCGGTGGTCATCGCATAAGGAAGCGATCGCGCCGCGAGCGGCAGCGGCCACTCCTGCATCTTCCCCGTGCGCGGATCGAGATGGCCGAGATACCCGCGCGTGTAGTCGCCCCAGTAGATCTGGTCGTCCGACGTGATCGCGATGCGCCGCGGGCGGGCGCGCTCGTCGGGAAGCGTGTAGGTCTTCAGCTCGCCGGTCTGCGCATCGATCGTGGCGATCTTGTTCGTGCCGAACAGGTCGATCCATGGATTGCCCTTCGAGTCGATCACGACGCCATAGGGGCGCGTGCGTTCCCCGGTGCGCCAGAGGCGGAACTGCTCCGTCTTCGGGTCGAAGCGACCGATCACCCCGGCCTGCTGCGCGCTGAACCACGCGACGCCGCTCCTGGGGTCGAAGATCATCGTATGAGGATCGCGAACGTTCTCGGGCACCCGGTAGGTCGTGAGCTTCCCCGATTCGGGGTCGAGCTTCACGATCCGGTTGTTGCGGTTGCCGGTGAACCAGACCTGCCCATCCTGCACGACGAGGTTGTGCGGGTGTGTGCCGGAGTCGATCGCGAACTGCCGGAACTGGCCGTTGCGGCTGTCCATGTACGCGATGTAGTTCCCCGACTGGCCGACGAACCACACGCGCCCCTGCGCATCGGCATACGGGTCGCGCGGACGGGTGTTGGCGCCGTACGGCACGTCCCACGTCTTCGGGTCGTAGGCGGCCACGGCACTGCCCGCCTGCGGGGCCTGCGCGGGGGCGATGGCGGGAACGGCGATGCCGAGCAGCAGGGCCAGTCGGAAAGGCTTCATCGGGAATGCTCCGGGTTTGAAAGTGCCACGGGTAGTACGCACCATGCTGCACCAAGCGTTGATCGGACTCAGCGGCCGGGCTGGGCGAGCCGGTGTTGCGGGCCAAGGAGATCGCGCACGGTGCCCACCCGGTAGCCCCTCGCGTGCAGGCTGTCCACGAGCGGCCCGATTGCAGCCAGCGACGTGGCGCGGCTCGGAAACCAGGCGTGGAGGATGATGATCGACCCCGGGCGGACGCGCTCGAGCACATGGAGGACGATCCCCTCGCTGGTGGCCGCCACCTCCGAATATGAATCGGGTTCGATGTCCCACGTCACCGTGGTTCTCCCCGTTCGCTGGAGGAGCCACGGAAGGCCGAAGAGCTTGTAGCCGTATGGCGGCCGGAAGTAGATCGGCCCCTGGTGGCCCGCGGCGCGAATCAGCGAGTCGGTGCGGACGACCTCATCCCGGTAGAAGGCCTGTCGCCGCATGACCATCCGCCGGTGGGACCAGGTGTGGTTGCCCAGCTCATGTCCCGACGAGACGAGCTGTGCCGCCAGCCCCGGGTGCTCCGCCGCCGGTGCGCCGTTGATGAAGAAGGTCGCACGCACCCGCCGCTCCCCCAGCACCGAGAGGATAGAGTCGATCGCGGCCGGCGCAGGCCCGTCGTCGAAGCTCAACGCCACGCGCATCTCCGCGGTCTCGACCCTGTCCACGAGTCGTCCGAATACCTGCACCGTGCGCGCGCGGGCGAGCTGCCGCAACCCAGCGACCGCGAGGAGCAGGACGACGATGGCAACGCCGATACGACGGATCACGGCGGTACCTTAGCGACGCACTGGCTCGCGGCGCGCATCGCGACGGCGGCACGGGACGCCGTGCACGACGATCGGCGCGGAAGGGGGCCGCTTCCGCGCGTCGGCGACGAGCGCGAACGCTGTCCCCTTGGCGGATTCGCCGATCGCGGGCGGCCCCGCCGACAGCGCCACGCGGACGCCCGCCGGCCACCACCCCGGAAAGAGCATCAGCGACGAAGCGTTCCCCGAATCGCTGGTTGCCCACCCGCGTCCGTCGGGCGCGCCCGGGCCTGCCTGCGCGTTCGCGTCGTGGCCAGCGGCGGCGCGGTCGAGCGCAGGCGTCCACTGGCCGAACGAGAAGCCGTAGCAGACCGCGCCCTGGTCTGACGCGGCAGGCTGCACCTGTGAGTGCATCCGCGTGGGAGTGACGGCGATGGCCGCCGCGACGAGCGGCGCCATGAGGGCGCGGTGCTTCATGCCGACGATCCCCCGCGGACGCCGCCCCGTGGCGGCTCCGGTGGTCGCGATGCCTCGTCCAGGTGCGCCCGCATGTAGCCCAGCCCGAGCAGCACCAGGAGGTTGAACGCCAGTACCGTGACGGCGGCGAGCTGGGCGTTGTAGAACATGAACACCTGCGTCACGAACACCGAGACCAGGATCGACCGCTCGAACTCCCGCAGCGCCGCATCGCGCGCGGTGCGGAGCGCGATGATGCCGCGGGCAACGAACACCGCCGACACGAGGGAGGAGCCGAGCTGCAGCCATTCGGCGACGACGTAGCTTTCCTCCCCCTGGGTCATGAACGCGACCTGTGCCGCGAGCGTCTCGCCGGCCTCCGGACGGAAGACGACGATGAGCACGTGGAGCAGCTTCACTGCAAGCTGCACGATGAAGAACACCACGAGCGCCCGCCAGAATCCGGGGCGCCTGGCAAGCTCGCGATACCGGCGGAGCGCCGCCGCGCCGGTGCGCTGGATCCGGCCGACGGGCGATGGAGCAGCCGGTTCCAGCGATGCGATGAGCGAGCGCAGCCCGGCGGTGAGTGCGGTGGGCGGTTGCACCGCCGCGAGATAGCGGAGCGCGCGCTCCTGCTCGTCGCGCTGCAGGTCGTGCATCGCCGCCTCCTCCAGCTCGTGGAGCGCGTTCACCGTGTACTCGAGCGGCGTCCGTTCCCGGTGCGACCGGATGGCCTGGATCACGAGATACGCCACCACGAACACGACGTACATCAACGAGAACGCGGGCCGGTAGAAGTAATCGTTGTCCCTCGTGACGAACTTCCCGATCTCGTCGATGAAGGTGCCGAATCCCACCCCGCCCAGCAGTGCGCCCCACAGCCGGACCCCTCGCCCGATGTAGGCGAGCAGCAGGATGATGCCCGCCATCATCAGCAGCCCGCCCCACAGCATGTGGGCGATGTGCAGCGTGCCGCCGCCGATCTGCCGATACCCGGTGATGTGGAGGTAGAAGCGGATCAGCAGCACCGCCGCGATGCCGGACACGATGAAGAGCTTCAGGTCGATGCGCGACTCGAAATTGCGGATGAGCCGGAAACGCAGCCTGGCGGGAGGCGCGGCCGTCACGGGCGCGGTGTCCCGGCGCGGAGGCCTCGGGTGGCGCGCAGCTGCTCGGCGAGCGCGCCGGCGTCGCAGGCAGGCGCCTCGCATGCGTAGTTGCGGCAGACGTATGCGGTCGCCCGTCCCTGGAGTGCCGAACGCCCCTCGAGCAGCGCGATGTCGTCGCGCGGCGGACCGCCGGCGAGCACGAGCGGCGGGACGTAGACGCTTCCCGCCGCCCGCTGCAGCGCCTCCACGTCCGCCGTCCCGGGCTCGCCGATGATCGCCAGCTCGACCGAGCCGTGGGCCAGCAGGTCCGCGACGCCGAGCAGGTGGCCGAACGCGGTGGGGTGCTGCGCCATCGGTTCGGCCAGCGATTCCGCGACGAATGTCGCGCGGCGGCGGTAGTCGGCATCGGCGAGGATGTCGCCGAGCCGGGCGAGCAGCTCGGTGGCGAGCGACGTGCCCGACGGCGCGGCCTGGTCGGTCGGGTCACGCGGCCGCACGACCAGTTGCTCGGCATCGTCCGCCGTGTCGTGAAACGAGTTCGTGCCATCGTCCCAGAAGTGCACCACGCAGGCATCTGCCAGCCGGCGCGCGCGGTGCAGCCAGCGGGCATCGAAGGTCAATTCGTGGAGCGCGAGGCACGCGACCCCTAGCGCAGCATGGTCCTCGAGGAAGCCGGGAATGCGCGCACCGCCATCCCGGTAGCTGCGCCACACGCGGAGCGGCGAAGCATCGTCGGCGTCCTCGCGGACCAGCGCACGGAGCAGGAA
>JACDHQ010000287.1 GCA_013820975.1 Gemmatimonadaceae bacterium | reverse complement strand
CAGGAAGAAGCACAGCGAGTGGAAGAAGGTGCTGACGGAGGAGCAGTACGACGTCCTCTTCGAGGAGCACACCGAGCGTCCGCGCTCGAGCCCGTTGAACCAGGAGAAGCGCGATGGCACGTACGTGTGCGCCGCCTGCTTCCTGCCGCTGTTCACGTCCGACACGAAGTTCGAGAGCGGCACCGGGTGGCCGAGTTTCTTCCGGCCGATCGCGGGGCACGTCGGGACGAAGCGCGACTTCAAGATCGTGTGGCCGCGCACCGAGTATCACTGTGCGCGCTGCGAAGGGCACCAGGGACACGTGTTCGACGACGGTCCGGCACCGACTGGCCAGCGCTACTGCAACAACGGCGTTGCGCTGCGGTTCGTCCCGAAGGCCGAGTCACTTCCCGCGCTCCGGAGCTGACCGATGCGCGCATTGATGATTCCGCTGGCTATCGCCATCAGCGCGGTGGCCTGTGGAGCGCAGGGCAGCCGCGACACGGCCGACGGCGACGTTGTCCGGTCGGCGAGCGCCACGAACTCGGCGATGACGCCGGGTACGGCTCTGGACACCGCGATCTTTGCGGGCGGCTGCTTCTGGTGCATGGAGCCGCCGTTCGACAAGCTCGCCGGCGTCATTTCGACGACGAGCGGCTACACCTCGGGGCGTACGCCGAACCCGACGTATGAACAGGTCTCGAGCGGTGGAACGGGGCACACCGAGGGGATTCAGGTCGTATTCGACCCCGCGAAGGTGTCGTACAACCGGTTGCTCACGGTCTTCTGGCGAAACATCGACCCGTTCGCACGCAACCGGCAGTTCTGCGACCGGGGGGACCAGTACCGCTCGGGGATCTATCCGCGGAATGCCGCGCAGCAGGCGGCGGCCGACGCGTCCCTTCGGGCGGTGGACGCCCGCTTCGACGAGCCGATCGCGACCGAGATCGTGCCGGCCTCGCGGTTCTACGCCGCTGAGGAGTACCACCAGGACTACTACACGAAGAATCCGGTGCGATACAAGTACTATCGCTTCAGCTGTGGGCGTGATGCGCGGCTGAAGTCGATCTGGGGCGACGAAGCCGGCGGCTGATGCGGCGGCTCGTCCTGCTCGGCGGCGGGCACGCGCACCTGGAGGTGCTGCGCCAGGCCGCACGCCGGCGCTTCGATGGCGGCGAGATCCTGGTGATCTCGCCGTCTGCGCATTCGCACTACACGGGCATGATTCCCGGCTTCATCCGCGGCCGCTACAGTGAGGGGGCGCTCGCGTTCGACATCGCGGCGCTCGCCCGCGCGGCAGGGGCTGTCTTCTGCGAGGGTCGCGCAGCCGAAGTCGCGGCAGACGGACGTTCGGTGACGCTCGAGGGCGGAGAGCTCGTCGCTTGCGACCTGGTATCGGCCGACGTCGGCAGCGTTCCGGCCGGTCGCGATTCCGTCTCCGGGGTCCGGGAGTTCACGTTTGGCGCGCGGCCGATTGCCCGGGCGCGTGCGCTCGTCAGTACGCTCAACGCGGCTCTGCAGGATGCCCGCGAACGCGGGTCGGATGCCGCCAGTGCGTGCGTCGTTGGCGGAGGCGCCGGGGGCGTCGAGATTGTGCTGGCGATGCGCGCGCGTGCCGAACACCACGGCGTGCGGTTGCCGCTCGCGCTCATCGATGGCGGGCAGGAGCTGTTGTCGGAGTTCGAGCCTGGCATGCGGCAACGCGCCGCGCGGGTGCTTGCAGCAAGGGAGATCGACGTGCGCACTGGCGCCGACGTCACCGCAGTCGAGCGGACGCATGTCGTGCTCGCCGACGGATCGCGCATCGCCAGCACGATGACCGTGTGGCTCACCGGCGCCGCACCGGCGAAGGTCACGGAGCTCAGTGCGTTGCCCAGGGATCCTGCCGGCTTCTGGCAGGTGGATGGAACGTTGCGGTCGACCGGTGGCGCACCCGTGTGGGGCGCAGGGGATTGCGTGAGCCTGCTCGACCATCCGTGGGTGCCGAAGGCAGGCGTCTACGCCGTCCGCCAGGCGCCGGTGCTTGCCGTCAACCTGCGCGCAGCGCTCGAGCGGGGCGCTACCGCCGCGACGCGCGTCTACTCACCGCAGCGCAAGTACCTGGCGCTGCTCGATACGGCGGATGGACGGGCACTCATGCGCTGGCGGGGACAGGTGCTGCATGGTCGCGCACCGCTCTGGCTCAAGCACTTCATCGATGCGCGCTTCGTTCGGCGGTACGCGACGCGCGCGTGATAGATCCGCCGCTGGTCTGACGACTACGCCTCACGAGCAGCCTTCGACCCACTCCACCTCGGGTCGCCGGCCCACGCGGTAGTTCGTCACCACCGCGCCGTCGGTCTCGAAGATGATGCGGTGGAGCGAGTCGCCCGGTGGGGTGACGGTGAGGTACTGGCCGGTGGGGCCGGTGTAGTTGTGCGGGGTCACCGCCACGCGGCCGCGGTAACGCTGCAGCACGGTGGCGGCCGAGTCGCCCACCTGGGCTCCCTCCCGCGTGCGGACGCCCGGCTCCGCGACGTCGATGCGCGCGACGGCGCTGTCGATCAGCATCACCTGCACGCCCGGCGGCAGCGCCGTGCCGCCGACGTACACACACTCCGCGTGCGTGTAGTAGCCCGCGCGTGAGGGCTGGCCGATCACGCTCAGCAGGTCGGTGCGCAGCATGCCGGCGCGAACGCCGCCCACGCCTCGCGGACTGGCGACCCAGCCGGTGTCGGCGGCGAGTGAGTCCGGGGTCATCGCGACGGTGTCGGTGGCAGCGTCATCGCGCGCGGCGTCGCTGCAGGCCGTGGCGAGGAGCAGGGCAAGCGGAAGGCAGAGCGCGGTGCGCAGCGTCGTCATTCGGGAGCGTCGGTAAGAGTGAAGTGCGGGTTCTCGATCAAGCCGACGAGGTTCCCGAACGGGTCCTGCAAGGTGACGACGCGGATCCCGCCGCCGACGTCTTGCGGCGCGGTATGGGGTGCGATGTCGAGCGTGGCGAGGTGGGCGAGCGTGGCGTCGAGGTCGGTCACGCCCCAGTAGGCCGTGGTGCCCCCGGCGCCGATCGCGCTCCCTTCGTCAGCCGGATGCAGCCCGAGCTCGTATCCGCCGACGTTGAAGCCTACGTAGAAGGGCTCGTCGAAATAAGGCGTGCGCTGGAAGAGCGCTGAATACCACGCCTTCGCGCGGGCGAGGTCGGGCACTTCATAGATGACGGTGCGGAGGCCGCCGGGGCGAACGTTCGCTGCGTCGGACATCGCGATGAACCTCCTGACAAAAGGGTGAGCTGAAAAGTCGCATCATAATGATGTCCAGCATACGTCGGATATCAACAATTCAGCCATTTAAATCCACAAGAAATCCACAAATCGTTGCTGTGCAAGGCTTTGCATAATTTTGCTTGTTTTCGGTGTCTGTTCGGTATAACTTCTGCACCCCATCTAATCTGAATTAGCTGATAGCCGATAGCTGATAGCTGATAGCCGAGTATCTGATGTCCCAACCCGCACGCCGTCTCGACGCCACCGACCTCCAGGATCTCCGCGCCATGCTCGCGCGACAGTTTCCCGATGCGCTGCCCATCGCGCATCGCACGCGCGCGCAGGTGGCCACCGGCGTCGGCTCGCTCGACGGGATCCTGCCGGGTGGCGGGTTCCCGCGCGCAAAGATGTCGGCGTGGGCGCCGCAGGGCGGCGTGACGGCGATCCTGCGTGCCGCCTGCCAGGCGGTCACCCGCGACGGCGAGCGCGCTGCGTGGATCGACGGCGATGGACACGTCGCCGGCGCGCAGTGGGACGAGGGCCCGCTTCTCGTGCGACCGAAGACGCGACGCCACGCCCTCCGCGCTGCCGAGGAGCTGCTGCGCTGCGGCGGCTTCGCGCTGCTCGTCATCGCCGGCGTCGAGCCGCAGGGGACGGAAACGGTTCGCCTCACGCGCGCGGTCCGCGAAGGAGGCAGCGCGCTCGTCGTCGTCACGCCGCATGCGTCCATGTCGGCGCTGCGCATCGAATCACGACTCCTGCCGCACAGCTGGCGCTGGCGGCGCACTCCCTTCGGCGATCCCGCGGAAGCCCGCGACGTCCGTGTCCGCGTGCGCGCCCGCGCACTCGGCTGGAACGCCAGCACCGAGCTCGCCATTCCGGTCACCACTCATGAGCTACGTCTGTCTCTGGACGCCGAGCTGGCCGACCGACGCGGCGCTTGAAGCGGTAGGGGGACGGGAGTCGGGGGTTGGA
>JACDHQ010000286.1 GCA_013820975.1 Gemmatimonadaceae bacterium | reverse complement strand
CAGGACGTCGCCGACTATGTTGGCGACTCCCTCGGGCTCTCCCGCGAAGCGGCAAAGACCGACGCCGATGTCATCGTCTTCTGCGGCGTGCACTTCATGGCCGAGACCGCGGCGATCCTCTCGCCCGGCAAGACGGTGCTGCTGCCCGACCTCGCCGCCGGCTGCTCGCTGGCATCCACCATCGACGCAGAGCAGCTGCGGGCATGGAAGCGCGAGCACCCCGGCGCCGTCGTCGTGGCGTACGTCAACACCACGGCCGAGGTGAAGGCGGAGAGCGACTACTGCTGCACGAGCGGCAACGCGGTCGAGGTCATCGACGCGATTCCCCCCGACACGGACATCCTCTTCCTCCCCGACATGTTCCTCGGCGCCCACGTCCGCCGGATGTCGGGGCGCGACAACATCCACGTATGGATGGGCGAGTGCCACGTGCATGCCGGCATCGACCCCGAGCACATCCGCCTCCAGCGGTCGCTGCACCCCGACGCCGAGTTCCTCGTGCATCCCGAGTGCGGATGCTCCACGAGCGTCATCGAGGCGATCTCGGCGGGCGATGTCGATCCCGAGAACATGCAGGTCCTCTCGACCGAGGGGATGATCCGCCGGCCCGCGGAGTCGCGTGCCACGGAGTTCATCGTCGCCACCGAGGTCGGCATCCTTCACCGCCTCCGCCGCGAGAATCCCACGAAGCGCTTTCACGCAGCGAACGAGCGGGCGTCGTGCGCCTACATGAAGGTCACGACACTCCCCAAGGTGCGCACCGCGCTGTTGAACCTCGAGCATCGCATCACCGTGGAGCCCGCGGTGGCCGGCCGGGCGCGCCGGGCGATCGAGCGCATGATCGCCATCGGCGGCACGGGCGGGCCCTCCCTGTCGCCTGCCACGGACGGCTTCGATCCCGGAGAATAGGTCCATGGAGATCAACCGGCATGACCGCTCGCCTGACGGCCGGCGGGCCCCCCGCACAATCACGCCGCTGGCGACGCCGAGCGTTGACGGAACCGGCGTGCTGCGCTTTCCGCTGCAGCATCCCGAGCTTCACCAGGTGGTCAAGGCGGCCCTCGACGAGGACGGTGCGTTCAACGACCTCACGACGATCGCCACGGTGGTGAGTGACCGGCGCGCGCGTGCCACGCTCGTCGCGCGCGAATCGGGCGTCGTCTGCGGCGTGCCGCTCGCGCTCGAGGCGTTTCGCGTGCTCGACCCCAAGGTGGCGATCCGCGTGGATGTGGAGGACGGCACCCGGGTGGACTCGGCCACGCCGGTACTGGTGCTGAGCGGTCATGCGCGTGGGTTGCTCAGTGCCGAGCGAGTCGCCCTCAACTTCATGCAGCGCCTGTCGGGCATCGCATCGCTCACGCAGCGGTTCGTCGATGCGGTCGCCGGCACGAAGGTGAAGATCCTCGACACCCGGAAGACGCTGCCGGGGTGGCGCGCGCTCGAGAAGTACGCCGTGCGCGCTGGCGGCGGGGTCAACCACCGATTCGACCTCGCCAGCGCGGTGATGATCAAGGACAATCACCTGGCCGCTGTCGAGGGTGACGTCGCACTCGCCGTGAAGCGCGCGCGCGACATGTCGCCGCCCGGCGTGAAGGTGGAAGTGGAGTGCGACCGCATCGACCAGGTGCGTGCAGCACTGGACGCGAACGCCGACATCATCATGCTCGACAACATGCCGCCCGGGCTGATGCGCGAGTGCGTGGCGCTCGTGAACGGCCGCGCGGTCGTCGAGGCCTCGGGCGGCGTCACTCTCGGGACGGTCAGGGCGATCGCCGAGACGGGGGTCGACTGGATCTCCATCGGGGCGCTCACGCACTCCCCCCCGGCGATGGACCTGGCGCTCGAGTTCAACTAGGCAGGCGCGGGGGCCCCGGCGAACCGGCGGGGTTGTAAGTAATGCGTTCGGAAGGGTTTGCCCACCGTGGCCCCCCCGGCCGGTAGGCGCTTCATTTGTAAGGATGCCCCGCCACGGCAAGCACCGGTCGCTCGGTCCCGTCCTGTTCCTCGCACTCGCGCTCGGGCTCGCGTCCGTGCTCGCCTATCAGGCGGCCGACGCGGTGCGCTCGCATCGGGAGACCGCGCGGCGCACGCTCCAGGACTACGCCTCGTTCGCCAGCTGGCAGCTCGCGCAGCACTCCAAGACGACCCTGCTCACGACGCTCGTGACCGGGTTCATGTTGCCGGCTTCGCGGGTGGACCCGGCGAACCTGCAGCAGTCGCTGGTCGACCCCTACGATCTCGCGGCCAGTGTAGAGGCGACGATCGGAAGCTGCCGCTGCCTCGGCGAGGTCGGCTTCTACTTCCGGTACGACTGGCGCGACGAGGTGCTCCAGACCACGGAGCCGGCCGTGCCGATGGCGGTGCTCGAGTGGACCCGCGACACGATCCACTCGCACGTCGCCTCGCTTCCGCAGGTCTCAGAGCGCACGCCGCTCACTTTCGGGTCCCCCGGCGGCGGTCCCCTTCGGGAGCTCTCGGTGCTGCTCACCAACGATGCGTACGCGATGGTCCTCGGCACCCATGCCGGCGAGCCACGGATGCTGAACTTCGTCGTGTCGCGCGACACCCTCGGCCAGCCGCTGGTGGTGTACGGGTTCGAGACCGAGCCCAACGCCTTCCTCGCGCCGATCTTCACGTCGATCCGCACGCGCAACTCGCTGCTGCCGCCGTCGCTGGTGCGCGACGTGGTGGAGGATTCGGTGATGACCGTCGCCGTGCAGGCCCCGGACGGGTCGCCGCTCTACTCCTCGGCGCCCGCCCGCGCATTCGATCCCGAGTTCAGCGCGATCGAGGAGCTGCCGATCTCGTTCGGCCGCCTCTCGCTGATGGTCTCGCTCCGGCCGGAGCTGGCGCCTCGCCTGATCGTTGGAGGACTGCCGCAGTCGCGACTCCCATCGCTGCTCGCCCTGCTTGCGCTCACGGCTGGACTTCTCGCCGTCGCGCTCCGGCAGCTTCGCCGGCAGCAGGAGCTTATCCGCCTCCGCACCGACTTCATCTCCGGCGTGTCGCACGAGCTGCGCACGCCGCTGGCGCAGATCCGGTGGTTTGCCGAGCTGCTGCGCATGGGAAAGCTCCGCACCGAGGCGGAGCGGGACCGCTCGCTCCGCATCATCGACCAGGAGGCGCGCCGGCTCACCTACCTGGTCGAGAACGTGCTCAGCTTCGCGCGCGCGGAGCAGGGGAAGAGCCGGGTGTCGCCGGTAATGCTCGACCTCGAGGCGGAGGTCCGCGACGCGCTCGAGACTTTCGCCCCACTCGCCCGGACGCGCGAGGCCACCCTGCGCACCGAGCTCGAGGTGGGGCTCGTGGTGCGCGCCGATTCCGATGCCCTCCGGCAGGTACTGCTCAACCTGCTGGACAATGCGGCAAAGTACGGCCCGGCCGGCCAGGAGATAATCGTTGGAACCGCGGGGCAGGGGTCGCACGTACGGTTCTGGGTGGAGGACGAAGGCCCTGGCATTCCGGCAGGCGATCACGAGCGCGTCTGGGAGCCCTATACGCGGCTCGAGCGCGGCGCCGAGCGCACGACCGGCGGCAGCGGCATCGGCCTCGCCGTCGTGCGCGAACTCGTGCAGCTGCATGAGGGGCGCGCATGGGTCGAGGATGGTGCGCACGGCGGTGCGCGCATCGTCATCGAGCTTCACGCTGTCGAATTACCCGGCGACCTCCCCGAAGACGAGGAGAACGTGGCCGCAGCGACCGTCCCCGCACCGTGATATCCCCATGACACGCATCCTGATCGTCGAAGACAATGCCGACCTCGCCTACGGCCTCCGCACCGGGCTCGAGATCGAAGGGTACCAGGTCGATGTCGCCACCGACGGCACGTCCGGGCTCGCGCGGGCCCGCGAGACGAACCCGCACCTCGTCATCCTCGACCTCATGCTGCCCGGCATGGACGGCTACCGCGTGCTGCGCTCGCTGCGCGACTCGGGCCATGACATGCCCGTGCTCATCCTCACCGCGCGCGGCGAGGAGGCCGACAAGGTGCTCGGCTTCCGGCTCGGTGCCGACGACTATGTCACGAAGCCATGCGGGGTGCTCGAGCTGCTCGCGCGCGTGGGTGCGCTGCTGCGGCGCGCGCGGCCGCAGGACGGCGTGCCCGCGCCGGCGCCCAACGAGCACTTTGGCGACGTGGAGATCAATCCGGCCTCCCGCCAGGTGACGAAATCCGGTAAGCTGGTGCAGCTCAGT
>JACDHQ010000009.1 GCA_013820975.1 Gemmatimonadaceae bacterium | reverse complement strand
CTGCAGCCGCACGGCGGCAGGAGTCGATACTGATCCAACGGGATTCGACCATTGCAGGCCGACCGTGTACCCCTGCGATGCGTGGGGAGTCACGAGGAGATCCGAGAGCGATCGCGGCAACTCGGTTCGCGCCCACTCGGCGTAGACCTCCATGGTGGGTGCAGCCCACTTCACGAACAGTGACGTGACCTGGTCGGTGCGCCACACAGGCGGTTCACCGTCACCCACAGAGTCCGGGCTCGTCTGCCACTTCGTGAGGAAGTCGAGGCCATGCGCAATGGCGTCGACGGCAGTCGGAACCGGGGCGATGACTATCCTGGCAAGACCGACCGACAGTGCGGGTGCCCTTGCGGGGCTGAACTCGAGGAATGCCCCGTTGATGGACCGGGCATCGTTGTCGTCGTCGCGATCGAAATACCGCGACTCGGTGAGGCTGCCCAGAAGCACTCGAGCGCCCACAGCTCCCACCCTGGTCTGGATCGGGGTGCCGGTGCCGACGAAGAAGTGAGCGAACCCGGGTGCGTTGTCGCTGAGCACGAGCGCGTTGCGTACGCCGGGCCCCCACCACTGGTTGGCTGTGCTGAAGCCCAACTCGGCGTTCTCCCATTCCACCTGCGCAAAGCTTTCCCCAAGGTGGATCTCGGTGATCGGCCGTTCGCCGAAGCGCAGTGGAAGGTCGATGGATGCGGCGCCGCGGTTCCAGGGCGAGGAGAAGGCGGACTGCCCAGGGCTCGTGCCGGGGAAGACGAAGAAGGGGCGATTCGGGGAGAAAACGACTGCCGGCCTGAACTGGGCAGAAAGGGTCAGCGACTCTGACCTACGGCGGATTCCCACGCCAGCATCGGCCAGGAGGTTCGCTCCGCGTCCGGCCCAGAGAGCGCCGTCGTTGCCGAACGATGGCAGCTCGGTATTGTGAACGATGAGCAGGCCGGGGTGGATGAACCACGTTGTGTCAGCTGCGCCTGCTGCGGTGCCGCCGAAAGGGCCGGGGCCGTCGAGTACGCGTGTCCGCCCCTGCTCTCCGACCGGGTGCGGGACCAGCTGAGCGGAGAGGGAAGTCGCCATGCCGCCAGCGAGCAGGACCGCAGCCACCAGATGGAACCAGGTCGGAACCTCCACGTCGGCACTGTGTGCCAACCTCGGGGCTCCGTGGCGGAGCGGCTCATCTGAAAGGGTTGTTGGTGTCATCAGTGCCGAGCGGTGGCTGCGGAAAATTGTGGGCGAGGTCCGACCGGCAGGACGGAGGCTATCGCGGCGCCCTGCCATCGTCCGTTGCAACCCGATGCCTCGTTACATGTTAGCTTTAGGCCAGCCATGAAAAACAGTCGTTTGGCCATTCTGGTAATTTATGCAACCGTGGTGTCCGCCGCCGGGCTTCCCGCCCAGGTCGCGCCGTCCACCACGTCGATGGAGCGTGCGGCGCAGTCGCTCATCTTTCCTGGCGACCAGATCGTCGTTCGTGTCGCGCGCGAACCGCTCCTCGGCGACAGCGTGATGGTGAACGAGCGCGGTGAAGTGTCGCTTCCTCGGATCGGCACGGTGAATGTCGGGCAACTGACGATCGCCGGAGTCCGGGATACGCTGCTGGCGCGGTACCAGACCTTCCTTCGTGACCCCGTGGTGAACGTCCAGGGGCTGCGGCGTGTGACCATCCAGGGTGCAGTGCATCGCCCCGGGGTATACCACCTGAACCTTGCGACGACCCTGCGCGATCTCATCGCACAGGCGGGCGGACTGAACGAATACGGCCACACGAAGAAGGTGGCGATCGTCCGGGCCGGTGCCGAGATCCCCGTCAGGGAATGGGAGCGCGAGGTCGGATCCGCGATCGACCTCCGATCGGGCGACCAGGTAGTGGTGGGGCGGAAGAGCTGGCTCGCATTGAACGCGCTCCCGGTCGCCAGTACGGCATTCCTGTTCATCTCGTACGCCGTATCCCTCCTGAAAAAATGAATCGAGTGAGTGCCGCATCGGACACCGTGGATCTGGTGGAAGTCGGGAGGTCGCTTGGCCGCGGCTGGCGGACAATCGGCATCTCGGTGGGCATCGGCCTGCTGATAGGAGTCCTCGTGCTTTGGCTCGTGCCACGTCGCTTCGAGGGAGTGACGACCGTGGTCGTGCGGTCGGACCAGGGCGGCGGCGCATCGCTCCTCGCGCGGCTCGGGCTTGGCGATGCGGCCTCATCGGCTGGGGGCGGATTGCTCCCGGGTGGAGCGGGACGTGCCGACCTCAACACCGAAGTCGAGATCCTCTCGAGCCGGGCCCTCATAGGGCAGATCGTCGATTCGCTCCACCTGCAGGTCGAGGTTCGTGACCCTGCCGGAATGCCGGCGTCCGACGTCGTCGAGCAGGTGAGGCTCCCGGGGTCGTTCAAGGACGTCAAGGTGACGCTCGAGCGGCGCGGCGACGGATGGGCAACCGGCGACGGCGACGTGCTGTCGTCGCGAACGGTTCGGGTCGCACGCGGCGTCGTGCAGCTTGCACCTGCCGCCGACAACCTGCAGCAGGTCACCCTCCGCATCTTCGATCGCGAGGATGCCATTCAGCGCGTCTCGCGCCGCCTCGACGTCAGCAAGGGGAAGGGCGAGGTGATCGAGGTCGCGTACAGCGGACGCGATTCACTCACGGCGTCCGCCGTGCCGAACAGTCTCGCCGCGGCGTATCTCGCACGGCGGCGCACCACCGACCGCGGCACCAATCGTCACAAGGTCGAGTTCCTCACGGCGCAGCTGGACAGCGTGCGCGACCAGCTTGGCGGAGCCGAGCTGGCGCTGCAGTCGTTCCAGGAATCGAGCGGCCTCGTGGACGGGACGACGATCAGCAAGATCCAGCTCGAAGCAGCGGGCGATCTTCGCAAGGAAGTGGGTACGATCGACGTGGAGCGTGGTGCGCTGCTCCAGCTCATGGACCAGGTTGCGCAGGGGCGCATGTCGGCGAGACAGCTGGCCGCGTATCCGTCGTTCCTTCGGAGTCCGGCGATCAACGATCTCCTCTCGCAGATGGCGCAGCTGGAAACGGAGCGCCTCAGGCTGCTCGAGCGCCGCCTCGAGACGGATGCGGAAGTCGTCGCGATGGACCGCAGCATTGCGTCGCTCGAAGGGCAGCTCGTTCCAATGGCTCGGGCGTATCAGACGTCACTCGAGCGGCAGCGCAACGACCTTGGCCGCCAGCTCGACACGCTTCGGACCTCGCTGAGTGCACTCCCGGCCGCGATGGTGGCAGGCGGGAGGCGGCAGCGCGAGGTGGTCCGGCTCAACCAGATCCACGGAGCCCTGCAGGCCCAGTTGGTCGAGGCACGCCTCGCGGCGGTCGGCGAGGGCGGCGATGCCACGGTGCTCGACGCAGCCAAGCCGGCGAAGAAGGCGCAGTTTCCGCCGCGCGCGGCAACGCTCACGGCGGGAGTCGGCGGTGGCCTGATCGCCGGCATCCTGATCGTGCTGATCGGCGGGACGGTGGGACGCTGGGTGGATGATCCACGTGCGATCGAGCGCATCGTCGGCATGCCGACTGTGCTGCTCGAGCGGGGCGCGCCACTGCTCGTGGGCAGCGGTGATGACACTCGAACCGTGCTGCTGTTGCCGCTCGACGTGCGAACGAGCACGGCCGGTGTCGCGGAGCGCCTGGCCCGGACAGCGATGGCGCGCGGTATCACCGCCACCGTGCTCGACCTGTCGGATGCCGCCGGTGTCGCCGACACGATGGTGGGACCGACGATCAAGCGGCTCGAGGCGGAGCATGGCCTCGTGATCGTGCGCCTGCCTCAGCTCGACGCCGATGCAACGGCGGCGGCGCTCGCCAACAGCCGCCCCGTCCTGCTCGTCGCGCCGGCGGATCGAGTCGACCGCCGGGAGTTGATGGGAACGGTCGCCGCGCTTCGTCACCTCGAGGTGCCGTGCGCGGGCGTCGTGATGAACCGCACCAGCGACGCGGCCCTCCTCCGAGCGTGAGCAGTCGTACGACGCTGATCCACTGCCTCGCGGTGGCAGCCTTCGTCACGGCCGCGGCGTCGCAGCAGGGCGGGGCACAGGTGACGCCCCAGGTGCCGCTCGATGCCCGAACATACGACCGGGTGGATGCCCTGATCGCCGAAGGGATCGTACGGACGGCGATCGTCGGACAGCGCCCCTATTCCAGGCGGGAGATCGCCCGGATCGCCGCAGAGGCATCGTCCCGCCTCGATGATACGAGCGTCGTCGGCCGGAGCGATCGACCGCGGATCGCCCGGATCATCGAGTCCATATCGGTCGGGCCGGGCGACCTGCAGCTTGCGCCCGTCGGCGGGGCGATCTCCGGTGTCACGGCCCGCGGTGTCACGGCGCGAATAGATGGGCTGGCGCTCACTGTAACGGAACTCGATAGCCCCGCCCGGCCCGTAGGCGACGTCGGACTTGGCACCATCGACGCGGTGATCAACCCGCTTGCGGAGCTGCGCAGCGGACGTCGCTTGAGCTTGCGGTCCACCGTGGCCAGTGAAGCCGCAGCGAGTGGCGAGCTGGGCTCCCATGTGGCATTTGCGGCACACATCGTTGCCGGCCCGACGGGCGACGAGCCCGTTCGCTCATATCCTGGCACACCTCGTGTCCATTCCCTCAGCCTGACGGCGGGGGTGAACAACATCGTGCTTCAGGTTGGCCGGCAGCCGGTCCTGTACGGCCAGGGAATCACGGGCGGTCCGTTCACGACACGGAACGCGCCGGCCCTCGACATGGTTCGGGTTGGCAACGACGTCCCGGCGACCCTGCCGTCGTTCCTGCGCCTGCTGGGTCCTGCCAGCGGATCCATCTTCCTGGCCGACCTGGGCCCGCGTCAGAACTTTCCGCACGCCCGGCTCGCCGGCTGGAAGATGTCGTTCCGGCCGCGGCCGTGGCTGGAGGTCGGGGCGTCACTGCTGTCGCAGCAGGGGGGGCAGGGAGGCCCGGAGGCGAAGTTTCACGAACGGGTCGTCGATGTGCTCACGATCATCGACGTGCTGGTGCTTCAGGATCGCGACCTGCTCATCTCGAACAAGCTGGCCGGGGTGGACCTGCGACTCACGCTTCCCGGCGTCGAGCTCTACTACGATGGGATGCTCGACGACTTCGATGCCAGGCGCATCGTGAGCTCCCTCTGGGAGGAGAACGGCTTCGTGACCGGGATCACATTGCCCGGGTTGGGACCGAACGGCGCGTTTCGCATCGATGCAGAGTACCAGCACACCGGCCTGCGGTACTACCAACACGGACAGTTCCTGTCGGGCGTGACGTTCAACGGGGCCATCCTGGGCCTGCCGCTCGGCCCTCGCGGGGAGGCCGGCCTCGGTCGCCTGAGATGGGATCCCGCGGGCCGTGCGTCGGCGACCGTGACTGCGGCCCTCGAGCGCCGGAGTGGCGACGTGTACGTGATCACCACCTCGGGTCCAAACGATGCCGGCTGGCAATTCGTCAAGACGGTGGACAATCCCGAGGAACGCCGGGCGAGGTTGGTCGCGGGGCTCGTGGTCGACCGGGTCGTCGGACGCGCTCGTCTTCAGGCAGAGGCGGGCATCGAGCGAGTGGCCAACGCGGGTTTTGCGGCGGGCAGGTCGCGGACAAACAAACTGGGACAGCTTTCGCTCGTCCTCGGGTTCTGGTAAGCCGCCCGCCCGTGGCGCAGGGCCGCCTCCCGGGCACGAGACTCGCAAGCAAGCAGTGCCGGCCTTGAGATTACCGAACGCATCATACCTGCCGGCGCCGTCCGAACGGTGATCCGGTTACCGTCCGACGTGCCGCGGTACTAGGTTCCTGACGCTGAACTACCTCCTTCGTGCATGGCAACTGAACGAAACAATCGATTGCTTCGCGTTCTGGATCGGTATCTCGGAATTCCAGTCGTGGCGGCGTTGGCGCTGCTACGAGCGTTCCGCCGCCGTCCACCACCGCGTGACATCATCCGCATCGGGCTCCTGAAGACGGCCGGCATCGGCGACACCGTGCTGCTGTCGGCGATCGTTCGCGACATCGTGAAGGACCCGCAGGTGGAAGTGTACCTGATCACCGGCGAAGCCAACGCCGCCGCGGCGAAGCTGATCGACGGGGTACAGGAGGTCGTCACGCTCCCGATGACGCACCCGCTGCGGGCACTTTCGACGCTGCGCCGGTACCGCTTCGACGTGCTGCTCGACTTTGGACCGTGGCCGCGCATCAATGCGATCCTCGCCGCGCTTGCCCGTGCGCAGCACACGATCGGGTTCCGCACCGCGGGCCAGTGGCGTCACTTCGCCTACGACCGGATCGTCGACCATTCGCGCGCGGTCCACGAGATCGACAACTATCGGCGCCTCGCCGAAGCCGCCGGTTATCGCAGCACGTCGGCGCCGCTGCTCGGCAAGGGTGAGCCCGTGCCGCGGGCGCTGCTGCCGATGCGCCCGTTCATCGTCTGCCATCTCTGGTCCGCCGGCTTCAACGGATCCTGGAAGGAGTGGGGCGCCGAGCGGTGGCGGGCCGTCATCGAGTCGCTGGTGACAGGCGGCCACGACGTGGTGCTGACGGGCGGCCAGGACGACCGGGATGCCACGGCGGAGTTCCACCGCGAGCTGAACGCGGCGAGCGTCCGGGTTCACGATCTCTCGGGCAAGCTCGACCTGGCGCAGACCCTCGAACTGCTGCGGCGCAGCGAGCTCGTGATCAGCGTCAATACGGGCGTGATGCACATGGCCGCGGTCGTGGGCACGCCGGTGATCTCGCTCGAAGGGCCGACTCCGGTGCAGCGGTGGGGCCCCATCGGCGAGCATGTGATGCCCATCGTGTCCACGCACCCGGGCGCCGGCTACCTTTACCTGGGTTGGGAGTACGAGGGAGCGCCCTCCGACACCATGGATGGGATCGCCGCGGAGGACGTGCTTCGCGCCGCGCACGCCATACTGGGGGACGAGGAAGCGGGCAGCCCCCGGACGCGGCTTCGCGCCCGACCGACGCCGGTGCGGCTGTCGCGAGTACCGGTTCACGGGAAGGAGCCGCAGGAGCGAGTCGCCGGAGATTCGTCGACGCTCGCCTCCTGAGCGCTCTCACAGATCACGACCAGGCGGCCAGCGAACGTGCGTCATTTCAACGTCGAAAGCGTGGCAGGGCACGATCGGTCCCGGGAGGACCTCGTGATCGCCGCGCGCGCGTCCGTCCCGAACGCCGGTGAGCCCTTTCCCCTGCAGCTGCATCGCCAGGCACGCCAGACCGTCCGGGCGCATGCGCAGCGGGAGATCCGGCGCATCGCCGTGCTCGTCGCCGCCGACATCGGGGTGCTCCTCGGCTTTCGCGCCCTGCTGCGCCAGGTGCGCGAGGCCGAAGTCTTCGGTCCGTTGGCCGCAGCCATCGTCAACCGGCTGCTGCCGGTCCATGACATCCACCTCGCGCCGACCCTGTCGGCGGTGCTGCTCGGGCTGTTCGTCTTCGGGACGTACCGCGCCGGTGACCGCCGCCGCGATCCGTACGCGATCTGCGCCGGAGCGTCGCTCGGGCTGGGGCTCGTATGGTGGGCCCGCGTATGGACCGACCCCAGCGGCTGGACCTTCGCCGGCTTTGCCATCGCGTCGATCGTCCTGGGCGCGGCGCTGATCCTCACGCGCTTCGGCCTCGATGCCGTCGTGCGCCGGCTTCGGCCCGTCGGCGCCAACGCGGCGCGCACGCTGCTCATCGGCACACCGGAGCATGCGCGCCGAGCGATGTCGAATCCCGCGCTCGCCGACACCGCCGAGTCGATCATCGTCGGCAGCATCGACCTGGCGCGCCGCCCGCTCGCGGGCGGCGGCGGGAAGCTCGTGCGGCTCGTCGCGGCCGAGCGCGTGGACACGATCGTGCTGCTGGGCCATGCGGATGAGGCGCTCGCCAACTATGTGCTCGAGGTCGCGGACGCGGCGTGCTGCCGCGTCTATCGCATTCCCGACGAGTGCGTGAGCGGCGAATACTCCCCGAGCCTGTACTGGCGCCGCGGCGTCCCGATGCTGCAACTGACGCGGCCGGCCTCCCGCGGCCATCAGTTGGCGGTGAAGCAGTTCATCGACACGAGCGTCGCGGCGGCGGCCCTGCTGATCCTCTTGCCCGTGCTCGCGGCGATCGCGCTCGGCGCGCGGCTGGGGTCTCGCGGGCCGATCCTGTTCCGGCAGGAACGGGTGGGCATGGGAGGGCGGCGCTTCACGATGTACAAGTTCCGCACGATGGTCGCCGACGCGGAGGAGCGCCGGAAGACGCTGCGCGAGCAGAGCGTGTACACGGACGGGCGGCTGTTCAAGATCCCCAACGACCCGCGCGTGACGCCGATCGGGCGGTTTCTGCGCCGCACGAGCCTCGACGAGCTGCCCCAGTTCTGGAACGTGCTGCGCGGCGACATGTCGCTCGTGGGCCCGCGGCCGCCGATGCCCTGTGAAGTCGAGCTCTATGACGAGCACCATTACCGGCGGTTCGTCATGAAGCCGGGCATCACCGGCCCATGGCAGGTGAACGGCCGCAACAAGGTGACCGACTTCGAGGAAGTGGTGCGGCTGGAGGATGCGTACATGCGCAACTGGAGCCTCGGGAAGGACTTCCGGATCATCGCCAGGACGCTGCCCGTCGTGCTGCGGATGGAAGGGGCGCACTGACCACGTCCCCCTCGCCCCGTGTCGCGATCGACGTTCGCATGGCGAACGACTCGGGCATCGGGACGTACATCCGGAACCTCGTGCCTCGCATCGCGGTCGCTCGCGCGGACTGGCGATTCACGCTCGTGGGCCACGCCGCCGCGCTGCGCACGCTTGGCTGGGCCGACCTGCGGAATGTGGAGCTGCGGGACTGCACGGCACCGATCTACTCGCTCCGCGAACAGGCCGCCCTGCGGCTGCACCTCGACGCGGACCTCGTCTGGTCGCCGCACTGGAACATCCCGCTGCTGTACCGCGGCCCGCTGGTAGTGACGGTACACGACGTCGCGCACCTTGCGCTGCGCGATGTCGTGCGCGGCCCACTGAAGCGCGGGTACGCGCGGGTCATGTTCACGGCGGTGGGCCGACGCGCCAACGCCATCATCTGCGATTCCGACTTCACCCGCAGGGAACTGCGCCGCCACGTGCCGCGGGTTCGCGCGGAGCCGGTCGTCGTCCCGCTCGGAGTGGGGGCGGAGTGGCACACCGGGCGGTCGGGTGAGCGGCCACACCCGCGCCCGTACGTCGTCTACGTCGGCAACGTGAAGCCGCACAAGAACCTCGGTGCGCTGGTGCGCGCGTTCGCGGACATCGCGGCGGACGTGCCGCATGACCTCGTCATCGTCGGGCGGCGGGAGGGAATGCGGACGACAGACACGCAGGTGCAGGAGCGCGCCGCGACGCTCGGGGACAGGATCGTGTTCACCGGTGAGTTACCCGCGGACCTGCTGAGGCAGTACGTCGCGTGGGCCGACGCCCTCGTGCTGCCATCGCTCTACGAAGGGTTTGGCCTCCCGCCGCTCGAAGCAATGGCCGCGGGGTGCCCGACCCTGGTATCGCGGGCTGGATCACTGCCCGAGGTCTGCGGCGATGCATCGCTCTACTGCGATCCGCTGGATGTTGCCGACGTCGGGCGTCAGCTCATCCGCCTCCTGCGCGACGAATCGCTGCAGGAAGACCTCCGGACGCGCGGCCGTGCGCATGTGGCCGCGTACACCTGGGAACGGAGTGCCGAGCGAACGCTTGCGGTGCTCGATGGAGCGATGGCCGGCGCGCTCGCCCGTCGCTGACTACACCCGGGTGCCGCGCCCGACCACCAGGAGCACGAGCGACGTCCCCCGGATCCACCGGAGCGACGCAAATCGCGGATCGGTCGCCGCGAGCTCGTGCAACGCCCTGGTGACGCCATCCCAGCCGGCATAGTCGTGCCAGACGATCACCCCGGGACCCGAACCGACCAGCTCGAGCGCGCGCATCGAGTCGCTCATCACGTACTCGTACGCGTGCGAGCCGTCCACGAACACGAATTCCGCGCGATACGGCGAGAAGTCGAACGTGGCGGAGTCGCCGTAGAGCTGCGTGACCCGCGCGGCGTACGGCGTTCCGGCCAGCCGTGCGCCCGACGCGGGCTTGTTGACGAAGTGGTAGTCGGCGGGAGCGAGTGCGTAGGCCGTCGGCTTGTTCGCCGGCAGGTCGAGCGTGTACACCACGGCGTCGTCCGGGGCGTTGGCTGCGAGGTTCAGCGTCGTGCGGCCGTCGAAGGTGCCGATCTCGAAGATCGCCATGGGCGCGTGCTCGCGCACGAGGCGGGAGAGCACGGTGACCTCGAGCAGGGAGACATTGCCGTCGCGCGGCTCGAGGCCGAAGAGGGAGATGGGGGTGCCGTCGCTCGTGAGCTCATCGGGGCCGACCGTGGGCAGCGTCGGGACTACGCCCTCGGTCATCCCGAGCACGCCGGCAATTCGCTTCACCCGGTCGCGACCCGCTGGGGAAGCCACGCCGAAGATCGCCTCGCCCAGCGTCCGCATGGCAACGCGGGCATGCCGCGCCACGAGCCGCACTGCGCGCCGCATGGAGCCGAGTGCGACGCGCAGGCGAATGGACGAGCGAGAGTGAAACGGTGGCATTGGACAGGCAAGGAATCGAGTGACGCCAAGGGGACGCCGAGCAGCATCGTGGCGCTCCCAGCGGGCGGCGCACTACAATATACGAGCACGAGTCCATTCCAAAGACGATCGCACGATGCTTCCGGACCACCGGCGGCATACCGGGCGAGCCCCAGGTGCCTGGCTGACCCACCTCCAACTGCCCCGTGAACATCCAGAACGCCTGCCAGATCTGCGGAGCCAGCGCGGCGAGGCCCCTCGTCGTCCGTGAAATGATGTTCGGGACACGGGACATGTTCGAGTACAGCGAGTACAGCGAGTGCGCGGCATGCGGCTGCGTGCAGCTCCAGTCACCCCCCGCCGATCCCGGCCGATACTACCCCGGCGAGTACTACTCCCTGCAGCCGGTCACCGGACGCAGCCGGATGTTCACGATCGCCAGGCGCGCACGAAACACGCTCGCCTACCGTAACCCGCTGGGTCTCGCGCGCGCGCTCGCCGGCATGCTCCCGAAGTTTCCACTGCACACGGTCCAGTGGTTCCGGCTCACCGGCACCCACACCCGTTCGCGCATTCTGGATGTGGGGTCTGGGATCGGGCACCTCGTGAGGGATCTCGGAGAATCAGGATTCCGGTCGGTGCTCGGGGTCGATCCGTTCATCGACGCGCCCATTCAGTACCGCCCGGGGTCCGGGTCGATCGCACCTCGATTCACGAGATCGCGGGCGAGTACGACCTCGTCATGTTTCACCATTCACTGGAGCACGTGCCCGACCAGCTCCAGACGCTTCGGCGCGCGCGCGAGCTCATGGCACCCGGGGGCTGGTGCATCGTCCGCATTCCCGTCGCGTCGTCGTACGCATTCAAGCATTACGGAGTGCACTGGGTACAGCTGGACGCGCCGAGGCATTACTTCGTCCACACAACTGACAGCATGAGCCGGCTGGCGGCTGCGGCAGGGCTGAAGCTCGATCACGTCATCCACGACTCGACCGCGCTGCAGTTCTGGGGAAGCGAAGCGTATCGGCGCGACGTCCCGTTGGGGGAGGCTCGACGCCTCTTTTCGCGCTCGGAGATGGGGGGTTTCGAACGGCGAGCCCAGGCGCTCAATCGGCGCGGTGAGGGCGACCAGGCCTGCTTCTACCTGCGCAGGGCGTGACGGGCAGCGACCGGTCCGGCCGTTATCCGATGCAGCCACGGGCGGCGTCCAGCCGACCGGCAAGCGCGAGGTTACCGTAGGAAGTCGATGCACCTGGCTGAGGTAGACTTCAGGGAATTGGAGGGTGGCATGTCTTCGGCAAGTTCCAAGCTGATCCGAGCAATGACGGTGGTCGCCCTCGGGACGCTTGCGTCTGCGTGCAACTCACCGACCGAGCAGGGGAAGACGGAGCCCGAGCCCGAGCCCGAGCCCGAACCCGTCGCGCTCGTGCGCGTGGTGGTCACCGGGCAGATGAACGGGGACAATCCGTTCGTGGCGACGGTCGCTGGAACGCTCACGGGGCACATGCCTGGACCGCCCGGCGGGCGTGTCCCCTGGTACCTCGAGGTCCGGCTGCATCAGGAGGGCCAGGAGCCTCGCGTCGTCCAGACACAGGGCGCTGCCGGTGCCTTCACCGTGACGCAGCTCAACGACTCCTCGATCGCGTGGCACGCACACTTCATCGGCTTGCCGAGTGGGCCCTGGGAGGTGACTGCAAGCGCGCGCGATGCCAATGGACGAAACACGAACGACCGTGACACCATCGCGGTGGTGAAGCCCGAGGCCGTGTATGACGTGGTGCCGCTTGCACTGCCGGCGGGATTGGCCGGCGCTGAAGTCGTGACTGCGAACGAGATCCATGCGGTGGGCGTAGCCGGAAGTCCCGAGGCCACCCGCGCCCTCCTCTGGTCGGCAACCGGTGTCAGCGTACTCCCGATGCCAGACACAGGTAGCTTCCGGCCAACGAAGGTCAATGGGGAGGGAGTGGTCGTCGGATCATGGAGCGGGCGCGTGATCGGACCGAGCGGAAGCCTCAGGTTCGCAATCGTGCCTGTTCGCTGGATGGGCCGCAGGATGGAAACCCTGGGGGACACCAACGACCTGCCTCACACCTGGGCCATCGACGTCAACGGTCGCGGCGATGTGCTGACCCTGACCCCTGCCCGGATCTTTACGGATACGGATGTCGTCTCCGTGCCCATATCGCCGGGGCTGCTCGACTCGAAGAGCAGGGTGGTCGGGTACAGCAGCGCGAGTGACGGCGGGATGCAGCTCGCGACATGGGATCCCTCGCAACCGAACCTGAGCTCGAGCTCGGCGGGACCGCCAGTTACCATGAATCGCGCGATCGCGCTCAACGAGAACGGTACGCTGCTGTACGCGTCGGGCTACTCGTTTCCGTACAGCTACGGGGTGCAGGGGGTCTTCGTACGGTCAGGAGCGGCGTACGACATTCCGCTGATCGCAGCGTGGCAGCTTCACCCCTCCGTCGCCGACATCAATGACCACGACTGGGTGGTCGGCGCAGCTGGCCCCGCGTTTTTCGTTTCTGGTGACGGCAAGGCGCTGCGGGTAGTCGTGTCGGCCGAGTGGCGCATCTCCAAGGTCGTCGCGCTTACCAACTCGGGGACCATTTACGCGATGGCGACAGGGCCAGCTACGAACGGGCCCGTCCCGGTGCGGCTCATCCCCCGCTGATTTGCAGGGGGGTGACCAAAGTGAAGGGCCGCGGGCTCGCCAACGCCTTGCGACCCTCACCCCACCGGCGTCAGCAGAGCGGGAAGGGCCGGTCGGAAAGTACGCTTGTCGACGGCTGGAATTGACGGTGTCGGCCTCGTCACCCCGACGGCATCGCCGGGGTTGGGAGGAATGCGGCACGGGACCACACACCATTTAACTGTTTCGCCTCCGCCCAGGTCACGCCGGGAGAATTTGAGTGGATACGCTACGGCGCCTCCGCCGCCTCCACCAACTCCTCCACCGTCAACCCCAGCTCTTCAAACACCCGCTCATACGGCGCACTCGCCCCGAACCGGTCGAGCCCCATCACCACGCCGTCCTCCCCCACCCACCGATACCACGGCATCGGGTGCCCGGCCTCGATC
>JACDHQ010000285.1 GCA_013820975.1 Gemmatimonadaceae bacterium | reverse complement strand
AAGCGTATCGATCTGCAATGCCAGGAGATGCTGCCCAACGACTCGCTCGATCTCGGCAGGCGCGATTCCGCGGGCTCGAAGGGGAAATCCGATGTTCCCCGTCACTGTAAGGTGCGGGAACAGTACGGGTGTCTGATGCAGGTACACCGCGTGTCGCTGCTCCGGTGGCAGGGCGGTGACGACGCGACCGTCGACCTGCACGCGACCCGCGGTCACCGAGGCGAGCCCCGCGATCGCCCGCAGCAGCGTGGTCTTTCCTGCCCCCGAGGGTCCGAGCACGACCAGCCGCTGTCCTTGCGGGACGCTGAACGTGACGTTCCTGAGGCCGTCGTGGTCGCCGAACGGCACGTCGAGCTGTTCGACCGCAAGGGCCGCCGGGTCGCCCTGCATCATACCGCGACCACAGTGGTGCGCCGTGCGGCGAGGCCAAGTGCCGTCAGGGCGAGTGCCGCTGGGGTGATGAGCAGGAGCGCCCCAATCGCCGCCTGCTGATCCTGTCCGGCTCGAACCAGGGAGTAGACGGTCAACGGGAGGGTCCGCACCGCACCGCCGCCTATCACGAGGGTGAGCGCATACTGCGCCCATGAGACGAGGAAGCCGAGCATTGCCGCTTCCGCGAGTGGGCGGCGCAGCAATGGCAGGTGCACGCGCACCAGCGTGTGCCAGCGCGACGCGCCCAGCGTTCGAGCCGCCTCTTCCACCCGGTCGTCGTATGCGCGGAACACGCCGATAAAGTACAGGGTCAGGTAGCCGACCGCCGGTACGAGGTGTGCCAGCACGACCCCGGCGGTCGTACCGCCGGCGCCAGCCCGTAGGATCACCACCTGCAGCCCCGTGGCGATCGCGATCGGTGGAGCGGCCACGGGAAGAAACACGAGCGCCGCGCCAAGGTGCAGCCGCCATCCGTCGAGCTGCGCCACCGCTCGGCCCACCGTCGCGGCGATGGGCGTCGCCACCGCGGCGACCATGATCCCGATGAGCAGGCTGCGTGAGAGGGCTTCGCGCATGGCAGGCGACAGGGCCGCCGCCCACCCATCGAGCGCGAGCGCGTCGAGCAGCAGCGCCGGATAGAACCACGGCGCTGCTGCCGATTGCAGCAGCAGCACAGCGAGCGGTACGAGAGCGCCGGCGCCCAGCAGCACGAGTGCGATCGCCCGCCATACCAGATCGCCGCTTCGTCCGGCGATCACGAATGCTCCGCCGACCAGCGCCCGCTGTAATGCGCATGGACAGCAACCGCCAGCGCAGCGGCGGCGAGCGCCACGAGTGCCGTGACGTACGCACCAGCGCGCCGCGTCAGGTCCGGGTCGAGCGCCCGCTCCTCGATCAGCAGCGGCAGCGCCAGCGGATCGCTCGGCGCCAGCAGCGCGGCCACCTCGAAGTTGCCGAACACAAAAACGAACACTGCGATCACGGCGGGAAGCAATCCGCGCAGGACCAGCGGAATAGTCACCCACTGCAGGGTGCGCAGGCGACTCGCGCCAAGTGTGTGTGCCGCCTCTTCCGCAGCCGCACCGCGCGTGTGCAGCAGCGCGATGGCGACGACCGCGAGAAAGGGCGTCTCCTTCCAGATCATCGTGAGAATGAGCCCCGCGCCGTAGGGATCATAGACGAGCGCCGGCATGTCGGCAGGTGCGCCAACGACGCCGGATGCATGCGCGACCCGCGCAATCCACCCGCTCTGGCCGAGCAACTGCACGCCGAGTAGCCCGGCGACGACGTGCGGGACCGGCAGCGGCACGATGGCCAGTGCGCGGCCGACGCGATCGCTCGTCCGCGCGCCACGAAACGTCACCGCCACCGAGACGGCGATGGCCGTTGCGCCAACCGTCGACGCGGCGGCGATCCAGAGCGACCACCCCAACCCGCGCCACATCGCGACGTCGGTAAGGACGTCGCCCAGCGCAGCGCTCGTCGCTCCGCGCGCGCCGGCCCCCACGAGGCCGACTGCAGCGAAGGTGGCATAGGCGGCGCCGATCACCACCGGCAGCGCTATCAGCGCAGCGAGTGCCAGGCCGGCGTTTCGGGACGCGCGCACGATCAGGGCGCCGTGCGTATGCGCGCGCGCCAGTCGGCGCTGAGGCGCTCGTGATACGCCGGCGCAACCTCGGGCACCGCATACCTGGCGAGGGAGTCGCGAGGAATCTCACGAGGATCGCGTTCGATCGCCGCAAACCTGGCGGCCCACACGTCAGGCAGCCGCGACGGGGCCAGCACCGTGCCGTCCGCCCAGACATCCGGTCGCCGCTTTTCGAGCTGCGCCTCGGGCGAGAGCAGGAAGTTCGCGACCAGCATCGCTCCAGCGGGGTTCGGGGCGTTCGCCGGAATGCCGACGTAATGCGCATTGGCGATCGTGCCATCGCGGAGCAGCAGGGGACGCGACGTCGGCGGCAGGATGCCCTGGCGAACCTTGGTGACCACATCGTGCTGGTTGTTTGACATCGAGAAGTCGATCTCGCCGTTCGCGAACAACCGATGCATCGCTGCCACATCGGGTGGGTAGGTCGTCCCCTCGCGCCAGAACGCGCCGCGCGTGCGGCCGAGCCACGCCAACACACGCGCGCGGCCCGCCACATAGGCGGTCGAGTCGAAGCCCCCGGCGAACCGCTGCACGCCACCGCCCTCGGCGTACATCAGCATTTTCAGGAAGGTCATCCCCGTGAAGCCCTGATCGTGTGTGAACCTGCCAGGATGCGCGAGAATCCACTCCGATAGCGCTGCGAACGTGCGTGGCGGGTTCGGCGTGCGCACCGTGTCATGTATGAGCGCGAACTGCACCGTCCCCCATGGGGACTCGTAGCCGGCCAGATCCTGCTCGAAGTCGCGCATGATGATCTGCGAGGAACTGTCGACGTATCGCGCGTTCGGCAGCTTGTCTGCCCACGGGCCGCCGAGGAGTCGTTCCTGCCGCAGGTTCGCAAACGTCTCGCCGTTGATCCAGACGAGGCTCGCCGTCCCGGTGCCGCGGCCCGCTTCGCGCTCGACCACGAGCTGATTGACGATCTCCGGACCTTGACCATCCACCGCCCGGAGCGTGACGGCAAACCGGTCGCGGAGTCGCGGCGCGACCCATTCATCGATGTAGCGATTGATCGACGGATCGCCGCGCCACATGCGCCACACTACGGTCGTCCCGTGGGCGCGCGCGATCACGGAGTCCCATGGCAGCGCGGCGACCTCCGCGGCGGACTCTGCAGCACCCGCGGAGATGCCGCGCCCGCTCGGGCGTTCCTCCCCACAACCGACGAGCAACGCCGCCAGCATGGGGACGAACGCGCGGACGACCGCACGGCCGGTCGAAGGGACAATCGCGCAGATGCGCACGGCCTCCAGCACGGAGCGACGTCGGCGGCGCGTCATCAGAACTCGACGCGCAGGGAGAACTGCAGTTGCCGCGGTGCACCGGAGCTGGCGAATACAATGGGATCGCCGGGACGGCCGACCTGCGTGCGTGCACCCCCACCGGGGATTCCGTTCGCGTATCCTCCGGGATTCGCGGCGTTCAGCAGGTTGAAGACATCGGCGCGAAGCTCGACGGCCGTGCCACGCACGGCGACACCGTACGCCGCGCTGCCGTGCAGGAGGAACGAACCCGGCAGGCGTTCCCCATTGCGCGGCACGCCGAAGAATCGATCCTGGTTTCCAAGGAACCCGTTGCCGAACGTATCGCCCGAACCGTCGAGATCCCGAAACCCCGGCAGGCCGGTTTCGCCGTTGATGGCGCCTGCAACGCGGTTGACCGGCGTTCCGCTCTGATAGTCGGCGACGCCGCTGAGAGTGAGCCGCGATTCCGGATTCCAGATGGCGCGCAGGCTCGCCTTGTGCCGGCGATCGTTCACTGCATCCGCCCATTCGAGATCGAACCGGTTGCCCTGCGTTGCGTTGAAGTTGATGTCCTCGGTGTCATTGCGCGAGCGCGAGAGCACGTAGCTCGCATCCAGACTGACAGCATCGCCCGCGTTCATGCGTGCCGCCGCGTACAGGCCGGTGTAGCTGGCGCGACCACCGCTCTCCGTCGTCGTCAGGCGGCGAAACCCACCCGCTCGCGGCTGCACCGGCCGAAACTGATCGCCCTCCGCGGTCGGCAGCGACTCCGCGTCGCCCTCGCGGATGCCGCGGGTACTTGCATTCAGGTCCCACGACCGCGGAAGGTTGCGCGTCTTCGTCCACACGCCGTCGAGCGAGACACTGGCGCTGCCGCCAACCTGCATCTGCCACCCGAGCGTCGCCTGCG
>JACDHQ010000284.1 GCA_013820975.1 Gemmatimonadaceae bacterium | reverse complement strand
GCCCCGGACGGCGGGCCGTCACACGGTTGCGTCGCAGGGGCGCGTGACCCTCCCACGCTGGTGTCCGACCAGGACGTAGGGCGCCTGTACATCGGCTGCCTCGAGTGCGACGCGCAGCAGGTCCACGATCGCCGTCCCGGTCTGCGGCCTGCTCGGCGCGGCACTGGCGCCGACGCCGACGCCGACGCCGACGCCGACGCCGACGCCGAGACGGTTGTAGACGAACACGGTGCTCGTCTCAGCTAGCTCTTCGAAGACCAGGGCCCACGTCTTCAGAGGCATATTGAGGCCGCTGAGCGCGACGATGGACGGCAACCCGTGACCTGCGGCGAGGTACTCCACGGGCCCGTCAGGAAGCAGTGCCGTGCGCGTAGCGGGGAGGGAGCGCTGGGCGCGCCTAAGCGCTCGCATGCCGCAACCCACCGTACCGGAGCCCTAGTGATCGTCCGCGGAAATAGGTGGGCGGCCGCTAGTTCGGATGTCCGATCGGTCGGGTGCAGCTAGTGCGCTCGGGCGGGCAGGGCCGTCGGCGAGTGGGCGATCCAGGACTCGAACCTGGGACCTCTTCCTTATCAGCGTTCGCGGGGCCCGGGACGGGAGGGTGTGCGCGGGCATGGTGGACAGAAAGTAGCTGCTAATCGGCAGGTTGTGCTGACGGGCGTCGTGACGCTGACGACCGGGGGCGGTGCGGCTGATGTACCCGTCTCGTACCTCGCGCCGCGCCCCCTGCGCGGAGTTGGGCGATCGCGTCCTCGGCTCATTCCTCGAGCAGTCCGTGTTCGGCAGCCCAGCGAAAGAACCCCTCACCCCGCGCTTCAGAGGGGAACCACGCCTCGGCGTCGGCGAGCGCGTCGATCAGCTCAACCACCTCGTGCCTCTCGAGGGCGGCAGCACGGATCGCGCGAGCGATGAGCCACAGGGTTCCATGAACAGCAACGCCCCGCTGTTGGCCAGCACGGGCGCCCGCGCGTTCGTCAATCACGGCTACCGCGTCGTGCGTCTCGGCCCAGGCCAATGTCTCTGCCTCGCCGATGTTCCGGGGGCCGGAACCGAGGATCCGCACGTACTCGGCGAACACCGTCAGCTCGGCCAGCCCTTCGATCCGGACTGGAGTCAGCCATGTCGCACGCCGCACCGCGTCGAGCTCGCGGTGCAGCGGCCGCCCGACATCGATCTCGCCCAGGACAGTCGCGCTGACGAACGAGTCCTCGTCCTGGACGATTGCCTCGAGCACATCGAGCTTGGCGGCGCGAGCGAAGTGGCTCAGCGGCGATGTGTCGAAGACGAGCCGCAGCTGATCACCCGAGCTCGCCCGTCAGCGCCTCGAGCGGCACCTCGTTGACCGCCGGTAGATCGTCCTCCTCGATGGCGCCGCGAAGCAACTCGACCGCGCGGCCGGACGTGATCTTGTTGGCCTCGAACGCGCGGAGCACGGCGCGAGCGAGCGCGGGGGACATCCGTGGCGCCACAAGATCCTCGCTCACCACGCCGCCCATCGCGAGATGCTCTGCACGCGTCGGAGGTGCGCCACGCAGTTCGGTGGCGGTCGTGTCGTCCACGAGTTCGAGGTTCTGGACCCGGCTGCACGCCGCCGTCCAGCTCACGCGATAGTCCTGAGCGAGTCGGATCGTCGCCTCACGCGGTGACTCCCGCCCACCGAGCGCGCGCCAGGCTCGGACGATCGACTGTCGCGGCATGAGCAGGTGGATGGCGAACGCGTTGATCCGCTTCTCGCCTTCATCGCGGGCGCGTGCCAGCTCCCAGTCGGTGACGTACTCGTCGCCCGTCACGTGATGCCCGAGCTCGTGAGCGAGGGTGTACCGACGACGCCCGGACGGCAGATCGCCGTTGATGACAGCGACGCCCGCGGCCTCCAGCGGTAGATACGCGCCGTCCCCGCCGTCCTCGCCGAGAGGGATCACTGCGACGTAGAGGCCGAGAACCTCGAACGCAGCATCGAGCGCGGGCAAAGGGCCGGTGACTGGATCGAGCTGGGCGCGCGTCCGCTTCGCCAATCCCTCGACATCGGCGAGGGTGGACGGCATGCCGGCCGGCTCGACCGTGATGGGCTTCAGCGCCCCAATGTCCAGGAGTAGTTGCACGTCTCGCGCAAAGTCCTGGACTGCGACATCGAGGGTACGAGTTGTTGCGAGCTCCGCTGCGCGCCGGCTCACGACCGCGGGTAGCGACTCGGCGACGAACGATTCGATCGGTCGCTCCAGGGTCGATGCGAGGCGCGCCAGCTCGAGCGAGCTAAGGCCGCGAGTGCCCGCCTCGATCTTCGCTAGCGCGGTGCGCGCGATACCCAGCTCGGCGGCAAGGGCGGCCTGAGTTAGCCCTCGCGCCGCGCGTGCCGCCGCGACACGCCGACCTACCTCCTGCCAGTTCTCAAGCGGCCGAAGCGGCATGCCTCATCGTGTGCGAAATTAGCACACTCTGCCAGCGATGGCCGCGGCACTTTGCCGAGCCGGAGCCAGACTTTGGCGCGGAGTCGATGCGACAAGACGCGTGCGGTCGTCTAGCTTCTCGCGTGGGCTCTTGTCGGGAGCTGCGCGTCATAGGCCCCATTGCCGTTCGTGGACGCCGCTCCCGGACGCACGTCGACATCCCACAGAGTCCTTGCGCCCGGCCCCGCGCACGCCGCCGCGACTCGCGCGCGAGAGAGAGCTACGTACTGCTCGCTGATGTCGAACCCCACGCATCGGCGGCCGAGGTCGAGCGCGGCGAGCGCTGTAGTTCCGGACCCCAGGAACGGGTCGATAACGAGGTCCCCCGGATCGCTGGACAACGCGATGCAGCGTCCGGGCAATGCGAGCGGGAACTCGGCGCCGTGGCCGTTCTTCCCATTCGCGGTCGGCAGGCACCAGACATCGGTGATCTTCTCAGCTGACTCGTAGCGCGAAAGACGGCTTTGGCTGATTGTCTGGCTCGTCGTTGCTTCGTTGGCGACGGGCTGCGGCGGCGAGGATCAGGGTGCCGAGCGCCCGGCTCCACCCTCCTCCGTGACGACAGCCGACCTCCAGAGGGACGGCAACTTCTGGAACTCGCTCACGCCGGACCTCAAGGACGACCTCGTCGACTTCGGCAAGGACCGGCTCGCCGAGGAGCGCGGCTCCAGTGTGCGGCAGTACGACAACGACGAGTTGGTGGCCGAGATCGACCGCGAGTACACCAACCAGGCCAAGGTTTCCGCGGACATCTACGGCACGTACGTCGGCGCCAACAACGCCCTAGCCAGTGAGACGCTTGACGACGCGGTCACCGAGCTCGATCAGCACGAAGAGGAAGCTCTTGAAGAGGATGAACTCCTGGGCGATGTGCAAGCCGACATCGAGGATTTCATCTTCGAGGACGTTGACGAACAGAACGCAGACGACGGCTTCCCGGAGCGCGTGACCGACGTGGGCTGCGTCGAAGAGAGCGACACCACGTACCGGTGTCTGGTCGAGTTCGATGACGGAACGGAGGCCTCCGGGCAGGCGACATACGACCCGGACACCGGAGACTTCCTCTACGAGCTTGGGCCATGACGGCGGGGGAGGAAGGGATGACGGAGCAGGGCGCCACTGAGGAGGCGGGCACCAAGGTCTGCCCCGACTGCGCTGAGGCGGTGCAGGAAGCCGCGCGCGTCTGCCGCTACTGCGGATACCAGTTCGACATTGGAGCCCCGGGAGGCCGCGCTAGCTCTCCCGCCGTGCCGCCGTCCGCCCCGTCAGCGCGCAAGTCGGCCGCGGGAGCAGCGATCCTGAGCTTGGTCATTCCCGGGCTCGGGCACTTCTACCTGAGCGAAGGCTGGCGCGGCGGCGTCTTCCTCGCCACCTTCATAGTCGCCACCTTCGGGGCGTTCGCGACAGGCACCATCGGCCCCGGCTGGATCATCGGGATCATCGGCGCCATCGACGCCTACAGCGGCGCCGGGTCCCTCAACGCTCAGGGGCGCCTACGCGAGGTCAGCGGAGGGCTCTGGGGAATGCTCGCGGCCGTCATCGTGCTCGTCGCGGTCGGCGTCGCGATCCAAGCGCGTGAGGTCGAAGCGATCGAAGCCGCTCCACCCTTCGACGCCTACACGGACTATTCAGCTTGCGTCGCTGATGGCATCTATTCCGAGGACGAGTGCGAGATCACCTTCGGACCACCGCCCGCTCCGCCCCCTGCGCCCGAGCTTGGTGACCAGCGCAACTACACCGGCTGCATACTGGAGGGCCTTCCTGAGGCCGAGCGCAGAGACGCCTTCCCG
>JACDHQ010000283.1 GCA_013820975.1 Gemmatimonadaceae bacterium | reverse complement strand
CCGAGAGCAGCGTGCCTTCCGTCCCGCCCCGCAGCGCCTCCACCAGCTCGAGGTTGCGCCGCGTCATCTCGTCGAGCGGCATCACGCCGCCGGGGCGCTCGACAGTGGGACGCGCGAGGTGCGGCACGCCCGCGGGCTGCAGCTCCCGCAGGTAGCGCAGCAGCGCGCCTGCCGCGCCGAGCGCCGGCGCATCGGCGTCGCCGAGCCCGAGTCCCTCGATGGTGTGCACGGCGAACTGGCGCGCGAGGGCGTCGCCGCCAAGCGACGGGTCGAACTCCCACGCTTCGCGCGGCGTGACGAGCGCGCCGTCCACGTTGGCCTCCGCCCCGCGCCCGTCGGCGGCGACGAGCAGCTCGCGCGGCGACAGGCGTGCAAGCACAACCTCGAGCTCGTCCTCACGCGCGACATGCAGGTGGAACTGGCCGGTCGAGAGGTCTACCGCGGCGACGCCGACGCGCGCATCGCGCCCCGTGCCCTGCGGGATCCCGACGGCGGCGACGTAGTTGGCCCGCGCGCTGTCGAGCAGGTCGTCAGAAAAGACCGCCCCCGGCGTGACCGTCTCGACCACCTCGCGCTTCACGACGCCCTTGGCGAGCTTCGGGTCCTCGACCTGCTCGCAGATGGCGACGCGATACCCCTGCTGCACGAGGCGCCGCAGGTACTCGTTGAGCGCCTTCGCCGGCACGCCGGCGAGCGGCACCTCCGCGGCGCCGCCGTTGTTGCGCGACGTCAGCGTGAGGCCGAGTGCGCGCGACGCCACCTCGGCGTCCTCGTAGAACATCTCGTAGAAGTCGCCCATGCGGAAGAACAGGATCGCGTCGGTGTGGCGCGACTTGATCTCCCGGTACTGCTGCATGAGCGGCGTGACCGTGCCGCCGGCGGCGCCGCCGCTAGCGACGGTGGTGCTCACGGCGTGGGGGCCGACTCATCGACGACGAATCCGTGGATGCCGCGCGTGCGCAGCTCGTTGAGCGCGGCGGTCGCCGCCGCATGCGACGCAAAGTTGCCGGTGCGCACGCGGAACGGCTTTGAGGTGCCGCTCACCCGCGCCACGACGGTGCGCGCAGCGAGACGGCGCACGAGCGCTTCAGCCTCGGCGGCGGTGTCGTAGGCCGCGACCTGCACCGCAAAGCTGCTGCCGGGGCCCTGCGCTGCCGGAGCGGCGGGCTGGCGGTTGGCGGGTGGTGGCGTCGCCGGCTGACGGCTCGCTGGCGGCTGCGTCGCCGGCTGACGGCTCGCTGGCGGCTGCGTCGCTGCAGGCTGGCGGTTGGCCGGCGGGTTGGCCGATGGCTGGTTCGCCGCCGCCTGGCGCTGTGGCGCCGCCTGTGGCGCCGCCTGTGGCGTGGAAGCGACGGCCGCGCGATCGACACCAAGGCAACGCGAGAGGTAGAACTCCACCTGGTTGCGGAGCTCCGCATCCTCCGGGCGCGCCAGCCGCTGTGCATCGTCGAGCGACGCGCATGCCCGCGGCGCATCGTTCATGTCGAAGCGGATCCGTGCCATCCAGAACGCCGCCGTCGGCCGCACCTCGCCGGCCGGATGTTCGCGCTCGAGCCGCTGCAGGTGCGCAAGCGCGCGTTCCCGGTCGTTGCGCGCGAACTCCAGCTGCGCGAGAGCGAGCAGCGCCCGGTCCACACGCCGCGACAGCGGATACTCCACCACCAGCCGCCGATAGTCGCCCTCGGCCTGCTGCGTATCCATCGCAAGCGCCGCGCGCCAGTAGAGCGCATCGGCGTGCTCCATCGTGCCGGTCCGCGTGCGCACGAAGATCGAGTCCACTACCTGTCGCCCCGCGTCGCCGTGGCCATCGCGAACGAGGGCCGCCGCACGCTCGAAGGCGCCATCCGCTGGCGACGTTGATCCCAAGGGGGACTGCGCAATCGCAGCCGGGGCCGCGAGCATCGCGAAGGAGACGAAAAGGAGAAGGCGCATCTGCACGACTCGACTACTGGTGTGATGTTGCTGCTGCGGTGCGACGCCCGCCAGCCGCTCCTGCTCCGCAGAGCGTGAGGACCAGGGTGGCCATCCACTGCTCGTCGGACGATACACGAGAATCCTTCAGTCCCCGGTCGGCCGCAAGGAGTGCAGCGAGCGCCGCGTCGAGATCCGTGGCCGACCACTGCTTCACATGTGCCGTCCAGCTCTTCGGCATCTCGCCCCACGGACGCCCGGTGAAGCCCGCGCCTTCCTTCAGGAAGGCGAAGCCGTCGCGCATGATCGTGCCGGTGTTGCCCCCGCGCGCGATCACGGCCTGTGCCCACGCGAGGCCGAAGAACTGCGCGGACAGCGCGAGCACGATCGTCACCGCGTTGACCTTCGGCTGCTCGAGGATGCCCGGAAGCAGGCGCAGCGCCTCGCCGGTATCCCTGGCCGAGATTGCATCGATGAATGCGCCGACGGTCTCGCCGCGACGGATCCCGACGACGGCGCTCACCGCATCCTCGTCGATCTCCGCCCCGCCGGTGAAGCTCGCGCACTTGTCGAGCTCGATCGCCAGCAGTGGCAGGTCACTGCCGACGCCCCCCTGGAGCAGGTCCACTGCCCCCTCGGTGATCGACACCCCGTGCACCGACTTCGCATGGTAGACGATCCACTTCGGGATGCGGTCCCCAGAAAGCGGCTCGAAGGCGAGGGGCGTCGCACGGTCGCCCAGCGTCTTGTCGGCCTTCGCGCCGGCCGGGCTCGTGAGCAGCACGACCGTGTCGGGAGCGGGAGAGGCGAGATAGCGGTCGAGCGCCTGGCGCGCATCCTTCTTCAGGCTGCCGGCGTCCCGCACCACGATGACGCGCCGGTCGGCCATCATCGGCGGCGTCCCGAGGAGCGAGCCAATGGTGCCGGCATCGAGCTCCCCGCCGCGGCACATCTCGAGGTTGAAGTCACGCAACGCATCGCCAAGGGCTGCATCGACGAGCTGCGTGAGCGCCTCTTCCTTCAGGTAGTCATCATCCCCAAAGAGGTAGTACGCCGGGGCGAACTGGCCACCGGTGACCGCGGCCTTCAGCACCTTCTGGGTCGCAGGGGAGGACATTCGATAAAGCTAGGGGGATTACTGGCGGGGAGGGTCCATCGCGCCACCGATGAACTGCAAAGTGTGGTGGCACGGTGGGGAGGGAGTCCATCGCGCCACCGATGACTGCAAAGTGCGGTTGTACGGTGGGGAGGGAGTCCATCGCGCCACCGATGAACTGCAAAGTGCGGTTGTCCGGTGGCGGGGAGAGCTTCCTCGCCACCGATGAACTGCAAAGTGCGGTTGTACGGGAGAGCTTCCTCGCCACCGATGAACTGCAAAGTGCGGTTGTACGGGGGAGCTTCCTCGCCACCGATGAACTGCAAAGTGTGGTTGTACCGTGGCGGGAGGGTCCATCGCGCCACCGTACTGCCCGTCAGCATCCTGCCCGTCAGTAGCTGGTGCTGACCAGCTGGAACTCGTAGTTCGCCATGTGCATCGAGCTCTGGCCGGCGCCGAGGACGGCGGACCAGACGGGCATGCCACTCATGACGGAGGCCACGTAGGCCGGGCCCGTGATGCCGAGCGGATCCTCCGCCGGGATGCTCGCGACCACAGGGGCCATCTGGATCTCCGGGACCGGCCGGTCGAGCGTGCCGGCGATCGCAAGAGCGGCCGCGGTCGCGGCGGTCAGCAGGCCGGCAGCGACTGCCGTGATGCCGAAGGAGGCGGGGAGGAAGCGGCGCGACGGTGATGCGGAGCGACGGTCCACCGGGCCGATCTCACGGAGCCGCGCCTGCAGCCGATCGGCGAAGTCGGGCGAGCACTCGAGCTCCGGGGCATTGCGCACGAGCATCAGGCTCCGGCGCACCCGCGTGTCGTGCCCCGCGCAATCCGCGCAATCCTCGAGATGCCCCCGCATCGACGCCATGTCGACGAGACTCAGGGTATCATCCACGAATGCGCAGTGCTGCGCGCGAAACTCCCGACAGTTCATGACCTGCAGCCTCCCTTCTGGTGACGGTGCCGCAACTGCGGCTTCCGAAGACTGGGTACCCTTCCCACGAGGGTGGGTTCCTAGACAACCTCTGGGGGCGGTAGGGAGTAGGGGGTCGGGAACGGAACAGCGAATCGGGGCGAAGCCGGGAGGGGGCGACCCAATGTACGCCCGCTGGCGGCCGTCAGTACGATAGGTCGGATCTGTCTGTGTTGCGAGCGGGTCGGCGCCGCCCGCGACCTGATACGCCGCCCCCGGAGCCTCCGCGCCGCCGTATCGTGTTAATGAAGAAGG
>JACDHQ010000282.1 GCA_013820975.1 Gemmatimonadaceae bacterium | reverse complement strand
TCCCCAGCGAGGCAATGTCGGCGGAGATCGCAGTCCCGCTGAACGTTCCCCGGATACGGGTGGCCGAGCGCGAAGTCACCGTGATGATGCCCGTGGTGAGGATGTACATCGGCGTCCCGGGCACGGCCGGCTCGGGATCGATGGCTGCTCCCTCGGGGTCGAGGTCGAGCATGAACACGCCCGACGGGCACGCGCCGGATCCGACGTCCTGGCACGTGAGCAGGTTGATGTTGGCGGTGCCAGTGCCCCGCATGTTGCCGAGCGACAGGATGAACATGTCTACGCGGTTGCCCGCCTTCGGCCTCACGCCCATCACTGCGAACAGGTCCCCTTCGCTCAATGCCACTGCACCCGCATTGGTCGGGGGCCCGGCGTCGGATGAGACGTCGATCACCCCTTCCGCGACGAAGTTCCCCGACACCGCACCGGAGTAGGTGAAGCGGAGGCTTCCATGCGCGCCGGTGTCCCCGGGTCCCGTCGAGTCGGCGCAGGCCGTTGTGAGGGTGGCAAGCGCGAGCAGGACGGCGCGCGCGATGCGAACGACGGACATGCATCCTCCAAGGATTGGCTGTTCGACGCCACCAGCGGCCGGGCGCACCGGGCGTTGAGTCCCGAGGTGAGCCGGAAAGCTCCCTCATGTAACGATCGATTTCCCAGTCGGGCAATCCCCCCACCCCGTAGGGTGACCTTCCTGACGCACCGGGCCGGGCATGGGACGATATTCCAGTCCGGAGGTGCCCCATGCGCACTGTGTTCGTGACGCCGCTGGCCGTGCTGCTCTTTCTCGCCGCGGGCGGCGCCCTCCACTGGGGCGGCAACCCCTTCGCCGCACAGTGGGTGTGGCTCGCCGGGCTCGTCGCCTGCGGCCTGCCCGTCGTGCTCCGGACGGCGATGGGTGTGCTCTCGGGCCGCTTCGCCACCGACGTCGTGGCCACGCTCGCCATCATCACCGCACTGCTGCTCGGCCAGCCGGTGGCGGGGCTCGTCGTCGTGCTGATGCAGACGGGAGGCGAGGCGCTCGAGCGCTACGCCGAAGGACGCGCCTCGCGGGCGGTCCATGCCCTCGAGCAGGATGCGCCGCGCATCGCCCACCGCATTGACACCGCGGGCGACTCCCGCGTGACGAGCATTCCCGTGGCCGAGATCGCCGTCGGCGAACGGCTGCTCATCCGTCCCGGCGAGATGGTCCCGTGCGATGCGCGCGTGGGTGGCGGCGCGTCACATGTCGATACGTCGCGGATCACCGGCGAGCCGACTCCCACGCGGGTCGGACCGGGCGCAGCCCTGCTCAGCGGCATCCTCAACCTCGAAGGCGCCCTCACCGTCGTCGCCACCGCGCCTGCCGCGGAGAGCCAGTATGCGCGCATCGTCGAGCTGGTGCGCACCGCGCAGCACACGCGGGCACCACTGCAGCGGCTCGCCGACCGGTACGCCATCTGGTTCACCCCCGTTGTGCTCCTGGTCTGCGCTGCTGCCTATGCACTCACCGGGGAATGGATCCGCGTGCTCGCGGTGCTGGTCGTCGCGACGCCGTGCCCCCTCATCCTCGCCACCCCGGTCGCGATCATCGGAGGCGTCAACAAGGCTGCGCGCGCGCACATCGTCGTCCGCAGCGGCGCGGCGATGGAGCGGCTTGCGTCCGCGACCTACGCGGCATTCGACAAGACGGGGACGCTGACGATCGGCGCCCCGGTGGTGCGCGATGTCGTCGCGAACGACGGCGTGCCCTCCCGGGAATTGCTGCGCCTCGCGGCCGGGGTCGAGCTGCGGTCGAGTCACGGGCTCGCACGCTCCGTGGTCGCCGCCGCCGTGGGCGCCGGCCTCGATGTGCCGCACGCCGACGATGTCGTCGAGGACGCGGGACGCGGGATCTCCGGCGTGGTGGACGGGCGCCGAGTCGCGGTCGGCTCGCGCGCCTACGTCCGCCAGGGGGCAGGCCACGAACCCGCCGGCACCGGGAACGACCCCGGCCTCCGCGCATACGTGACCGTCGATGGCGTGCATCGCGGCGCGATCGACTTCGAGGACGCCGTGCGTCCCGAGGCGGCGCCGCTCATCGCGCAGCTTCGCCGCCTGGGCCTCGGCGGCCCGATCCTCGTCTCGGGCGACACCGAGGTGCACGTGCGCGCGATGGGGGCGGCGCTCGGCATCGCCGACGTGCGGGGGGGCCTGCTGCCGGGTGAAAAGGTGGCAGTACTCCAGGCACTCGCCCAGGCGGGGGAGCGCGTCGTGATGGTCGGCGACGGCACCAACGACGCGCCCGCGTTGTCGGCGGCCCACGTCGGCGTCGCCCTCTCGGGTCACGGCGGCGGCATCACCACGGAGGCGGCCGACGTGATCATCCTCGGCAGCGACCTGCGGCGGGTGGCGGACGCGGTGCAGATCAGCCGCCGGACGCTGCGGATCGCGCGCGAGAGCATCCGCATCGGCCTTGCGCTCAGCATCACCGCGATGGGCTTCGCGGCGTTTGGGCACATCACGCCAATTGCAGGTGCGCTGATCCAGGAGGCGATCGACATCGGCGTGATCGTCAACGCCCTGCGCGCGAGTCGGTAGGCCCCGCCTCGCGGTGGCCCCGGGAGCGCGCCGCGTTCAATGAAGCGCGAACGGCGGAGACCCGTCGTGCAGCAGGAGCAGCCACGCCTCGACGCGCGTCGTCCACTGCAGCACTCCCACCGCGAACGTGTACAGCTGCGCGGGGAACCGTCCCGTCAGCAGGATGGCGAACCAGGCGACGACGGTCGTAACGCCGACCGCGATTCCGAGCACCCACAGGGCGACCAGGTGCGGGATCGCGAGGATGACCCGGAAGCCGACGGCAAGGCGGTCGCGAGGTCCATCGACGTGCGCGATCTCGCACGTCACGGGATAGCGCCCTTCGCCGAATGGCGGATATTCGTCACGCAGCAGCAGCAGGTACGCGACCGCGCGCACCCGCCACCGCAGGTAGTACTCCGCGAGCTGCCGCAGCCCCTCCGGGTACGTGCCGGTGAAGAGGATCGCGAACCAGGCGATGATCGCGATCACCACGGCGACGGCGCCGAGTGCGCCGCCGCCGGTGCTCCACTCGTAGCCGCCGGCCGCCTCGCGCGAGCTCCACGACCAGCCGAGGAAGAGCGGACCGCCGACGAGGATGAGGTGGGGGAGGGCGAGGACGATCCGGATGCCGACGCTCAGCCGGTCGCGATGGTCGAGCTGTGGCTCGACGTGGACGTTCACCGGATGGGGTGCGACGCTCGAGTGGATCGCCGTTGTGGCCATGGGTGGGCTCCGTGATCTGTCAGGATCGGTGGATCAGTGCGTGCGGCCGACGGACCAGCGTTCATGCACCATATCGCCGGCGCGCGCGACGCGATGTCGCGGATTCGAGTGGACGGCGTGGGGGAAATCCCGCGGCCCGCCCCCTGTTGCGCCCCCACGGCCGCGCTCGTCGATTCATGATGAGTGACGCCCCCAAGGCCGCGAACCCGACTGGGGCCGATCCCGAGGCCAATCAGCCGGGGCTCGGGGACCTGCGGGTCATCGTCGCCAATCACCTGAAGCGACGGCTGCCCGGGCGTTCGACGATGCGTGAGGACGTCGCCGCCGGCATGAGCATCGCCGTCGGCAACGTGCCCGACGGCATGGCCAACGGCTTCCTCGTCGGCGTCAATCCCATCCATGGCCTGTACGCGACGATCATGGGACCGATCGTCGGCGGCGCGCTCTCGAGCACGCAGCTCATGGTCATCACGACGACGGCGGCCGCGTCGCTGACGGCAAGCCAACCGCTCGCCGACATGCCGGTGGAGGCGCGCACCGGCGCGCTCTTCGTGATGGTCGTCCTCGCCGGACTCTTTCAGCTGCTGTTCGCGGTGCTCGGCCTGGCGCGGCTCACGCGATTCGTCTCGTATTCGGTGACGACCGGCTTCCTCACCGGCATCGCCGTGCTGCTGATCCTGAGCCAGTTGCCGACGATCGCCGGCTACCCGGTGCTCGGCGCCAACCGGGTGATGCAGACGCTCGACTTGATGGTGCACATCCAGGAGGTCAACCCCGCCGCGCTCGGCCTCGCGGTGATGACGATCGCGCTCGCCCGCTGGCTGCCGCGCACCCCGCTTCGGGGGTTCGGCCGGCTGGTCGCGATCATCATCCCCTCGCTGATCGTGGCCCTGTTCCACATCGATGGCGTGCAGCTGGTGCGCGACCTTGGCGAGATCGGGCGCTCGATGCCCACGCCCGACATGCCATCGATGCTTCGTCTCGCGCCGGGAGTGCTCACCGGTGCGCTGTCGATCGCGGCCGTCGTGACGG
>JACDHQ010000281.1 GCA_013820975.1 Gemmatimonadaceae bacterium | reverse complement strand
GTCCAGGTGATCGCCTCGACCGATACCACGTCCTTCGGCGTCAGGTGGTACCCGTAGTTCAGCTGGTAGAACGCCGGCGGGTCGTCGAGGGGGACGATGTTGGCGAGCGTGAACAGCGAGCTTCCGATGAAGTGCCGGCGTGGTGCCGGTTCCTGCGTCGTCCCCTGGCCGAGGGCCGGGGTGGAAATGAGCGTCGATGCGGATACGAGCGCCAGCAGTACAGTCGTTCGCCGTTTCAATTGAATCCTGGTTCGTGGAGGGGAGCAGATGGAAGTCGGCTGCGCGAGGAACCCCACCGTCATGAACCAGTGTACGGATGCGGACGCAGGAGGTTTCAGTCGTGCATCGAGGTTTCACTGAAGGCTCGATCGCTGGCAGGTCGGCGCTCAGCGCGTGGCGAGCTGCCCTCGCTGCGTCCACTCCGCCACGGCCAGCGCGCCGACGAAGACTGCTTCACCGACCAGGTGCCCGATCCCGAACACCGTCGCCGACTGCCGGTAGGTCATGGCCAGCATCAGGCACACGAGCACCCAGGCCGCGTTGGCGGATACCAGCAGGGTGATCAACGACAGCGGTCGCTCAGCGCGGACCGCGAGGGAGAAGGAGTACGAGGCATACAGCAGGTTCATCACGCCGACGAAGAGCAGGAGCTCGAGCGGAAGCGAATGCAGGCGGCTGAGCCATCCGCTCAGACGCTCCTGAGTGCACGGTGTCGGGCGGCGCTTCGACACGCGAGTGAGCGCCAGGGGGGAATGAAAACGGTTGCGTCCGGGCTCCCCGCATCACTTCAGTGCGCGAAACGACCGGGAGCTTCCCGCCATGTCAGGGCCCATCGGCCCGTGGGAAGTCGATCACGGTGCCCATCTGGAACACCCGCGCCGCCGTCACCCTTCCCTGTGAGTCAACGAGAAACTCGATCTCGAGCCCGGCAATCCCCGCGGGGCGGAAGCGCATCCCCTCGACCGGCTCCAGCATTGTCGCGGGGCCGTTGTTCTGCGACCAGGCCAGCGCGTTGGCCCGGCGCGTCACGCTGATGTCGAGGATCGGGTTGCGGTAGCGGCCGACGATCCGGTCGAGGAACGCCGGGTCGCGCATGCGCGTATCCGCTTGCCGCTCGAAGGTGATCGCGGGGACCATTGCATCCATCGTCGCCCGCATCGCGTCCACGCGGCCGGCGGGACTCGTCCGGAAGGTCACCTGGAAGTCCTCGAAGGTCGGGTCGAGCGGATTGCGGATGCCGGCGAACGTCTCGTAATGAAAGTGGCGTAGCCGGGCCTCGATGCCGTTGAAGCTGAAGACGAGCGTGTCGCGCACGACGGTGATCGCCGCATCGCCGTAGCCGGAGTCGGCGTACGTGGCCACGTAGGCGGCGAGCGGATGGGCAGTACGTGTGTTGGGCACCTGCGCGGCCGCCTTGTGGGCCTCCGCCTGCCGGCTCACCTGCACCGCTGCGTTCTGCCGCGTACGCGCCTCGCCGCTCCAGTCGCGGCGCGTGTCGCCGAGGAGGCGGTCCATGGCGTGGCGGGCAATGAGCTCGCCGAGGGGCGAGCCGTTCTGGTTGATGAGCACGACGATGCCGATGCGCTCGCGTGGAAGCATCTGCACCGCCGCGGTGAAGCCGTCGATGTTGCCCCCGTGCTGCACACGGTAGCGCCCCCGGTACGTGTCGACGAACCACCCGAGTCCGTAGCTCATCGGGCCGAGCTCCGGGTTCTCACCGATGCCGCTCACCGGCATGTAGGGACGGTACATGTCGCGCAGCGTCGCCTCCTGCATCACCTGACGGTCGCCGATCTTCCCTCCCGCCATGTGCAGCCCCACCCACTTCAGCATGTCCTCGGCCGTGGAGTTGATCGAACCCGCCGGGCCCACGAGGGAGATGTCGCGGAAGGGCATCCCCTGCACCGTGTCACGTCGCACGAGGTAGCCCACCGAGTGGTCGGCGTCGGCCTGCGACTCGCGGACGGAGAAGTTCGTGCGCCGCATCCCGAGGGGCTCGAGGACGAGCTCGCGCAGTCCGTCCTCCCATGACGCCCCCGTGAGCTCGCCGACGAGGTAGCCGGCGGTGAGGTACATCAGGTTGTTGTACTGAAAGGTCTCGCGCAGGTCGCGGTTGAGCGGGAGGTGCGCGACCCGGCGCACCAGCTGCTCGCGTGTGGCGACGCTGCTGTTGTACCAGAGGAGGTCGTGGCGCGGCAACCCGCTGCGGTGCGTGACGAGGTCGCGCGGCGTGATCCGCTGCGTGACCGATTCGTCGTGCATGCGAAACCAGGGGATGTACGTGCGCACCGGCACGTCCCACTTGAGCCGTCCCTGCTCGACGAGCGCGCCCATCGCAAAGGTGGTGAACGCCTTCGACGAGGAGCCGATGGCGAACATCGTCTGCGGCGTCACCGGCAGCTGCCGCTCGCGGTTGCGGAGTCCATGTCCCTTCAGGTAGGCTGGCTCACCGTCGACGGTGATACCGACCGAAAGCCCGACGACCTTCCACGCGACGACGGCGGAGTCGACCCACGCGTCGAACCCGGCGAGTGCGGCGCTCGCCGCGGCTGCGGGCGCCGGCCCAGCGGCCATCGTGAACGGGAACGAACCCGGTCCCTGGGAGAAGGTACCGCGGACCGTCCGGCCGTCGGCCGTGCGCGCGCCGGCGAACGTCGGTGAGCCCGGCACGCCCGTCATCGTGAACCGGATGCTGTCCCCTCGCACAGTCACGTCAGCGAGTGCGACGTCGCGCGCGTTCTGCACGGGAATGGAGATGTCGCCGGCGCAGTCTCCGTCGGGGCGGCGCGTCAGGTCGATGTCGAAGTCGAGCTTCATTGTCGGCAGCTCGATGGCGCCGATCCAGTGGCCGGTGCAGAGGTCTGGGGCGGGCCGCTGGGCGGTGGCGATGGCCGGGGCGAAGATGAGCGCGCAACGCACCAGCGCCGCAGCGGTCGACATACTGCTTCTCATGACAGCTACCTCGAGTGATCGTGGACCGCACGATGCCAAAACGCAACGCATCGTCGATACTAAGCTATTTGGCTTAGTAACTAAGTGCAAGGGCGCAGCGACAGGCCCCGGGCGCCAGGTCCGCGATACGTCTGCCGGCGTTGTCACGTCGATGGCGTCCCGGACGAGCGCCTCACCGATGCGCGGCATTCCATCGGGCGGCGTCGACTCCCTTGGCGAGGAACCATGTCGCGGACGACGCCAGCGCCACGAACATGGGGAGCAGCAGCACGTCGGACGCGTATCCGGGCGCCAGCACCACCGCGGCATTGCGGAGGATGAACCCCGTTCCCGCAACCATGAACACGATTCCGAGCGGGCGCGGAAGGAACGTCGAGCGGTAGATCAGATAACCGCGAACGACCGTTGCAATGCCATACATGGCCATGAATATGCCGGCGGTCCGACCGAAGATCTTGACCATGAGCAAGGCCAGCGCGTTGACCTGATCCGGCGAGAAGACGGTCATGTACTCGCCGCGGAGCACCACGAGCGCGGCGAAGAAGAAGGTCTCCGCGGTTCCGTATAATGCTGTCGAGACCAGTCCGAAGAACGCCGCGAGCAGAGCCAGGTTGCGGTTGACTGGCCTGAGCAGCACGTACCAGACCCATGAGATCGCGATATCACACACCGCCTCCACGAGGTACGCGGCGAAGCCGATCCGAAAGAGAGACTCTGATGCCAGGATATTGCGCGCTGTCGCCGCGGCGTCCGAGCCGACTATGAGTCTGGAGGGGATGTACACCTCTCCGACGATGCCTCCGAGCAGGGTGAGGAGGTAGAGTATGCCCGCCGCTCGTGCGTACCGGTCCACGTTCGTGGTTTCCAGGGCGGACTGCGACGGCGGGGCTGTAACGTCTCGGGGCATCCGACGCTCTCGCGGAGATGGGGACGGTTGCGTGCCGACCTCCGGTACGCTTCGGACCCGACGGCACAGGCCGGGCAGTCGTATGCCTTTACGCCAGCGCGGAGCCATGGTTTCACCGAAAGTGTGGCCCTGGCGGGAATAGGAGAGCGGGATGAACCGATTCCATCGCGCGTCAGGCGCAGGGAGGAGGTCAGGTCGCCGGTACGGGCTTGCCTGCTGCCAGCCGCGCGGCACGTGCGCCGACGAGTGCCCATACGGTGGCGGTGACGCACACCATCAGTGCGATGGCGCCCCACATCCAGGGGCTGAACGAAGCATCAGCCGGAAGCCGGCCAGGGCCGATCTGCGACGACAACAGCAGCCGGCTGGCGACCAGCTAGTACCGCCTCACGGGAAACTCAACCGAGCTTCCCGGCATCAGCCGCAGCACGAGAGGG
>JACDHQ010000280.1 GCA_013820975.1 Gemmatimonadaceae bacterium | reverse complement strand
CGGTCGGCCTTGTCGGCTGCTGGCGCAGGTCACCGACCGCTGCATCGGCCTCGTCGTCGGACTGCCCGAAGCTGCGCAGCGCATAGTGCGCGAGGCTGAGCGCCGCCTCGCGCTCGGCGTAGACCGCAAGCCCGGGAGCGTCGTTCTCCGCGAGCGTCTCCTCGAAGAACGCCTGTTCCGCCGCATTGTGCGTGCGCACCGCGACGTTGAGTCCGGGGTTCAGCGTCCGCGCCACTTCGATGACCCGACGGGCGCGGATCGGCTCGGGCGCCGTGACCACCAGCAGGCGGGCGCCGGCGATGCCGGCGCGCGCGAGCACGTCGGTGCGCGTGGCATCGCCATGGATGGCTCGTTCGCCGTGCATCCGGAGCCCGCCGGCGATCCGCTCCTGCTCCTCGACGACGATGCGCGTGACGCCGGCCGCGTCGAGTGCCGCCGCGACCGTCGATCCGACGCGTCCGTATCCCACCAGCACCACGTGGCCCGCGATGTCCGGGAAGTCGAAAGGATCATCCTCGGGTTGCATCGCAGCACTCGCAACCGACGGCCGGTGCGCGGCCGACGGCGCGCGCATCTCGCGCGTCTCGCGCATCTCTCGCGACTCGCGCACCGCCCGCGCCGCCTTGTCGCGCTGCCGCTGACGCAGGTGAACCGCGGCGCTCAGCATCGGCGCGTTCAGCGTAATGGAGATGAGTGACGTGGCGACGATGATCGCCTGGACGTCGGGCCCGACCAGTCCGAGCGACACGCCGAGCGCGGTCACGATGAACGAGAACTCGGCCACCTGCCCGAGAGCGGCGCCGAGCATGAGCGCCGTGCGCGATGAGCCGCTGAGCAGGCGAACGAGTCCATAGGTGAGCGCCGACTTCCACAGCACGACCAGCGCGACGAGCACCCCGATCTCCATGGGGTGACGCAGCACCACACGCGGGTCGAAGAGCATGCCGACGGAGACGAAGAACAGGACCGCGAATGCATCGCGCATCGGCAATGCGTCCTCGGCCGCCCGGTGGCTGATCTCCGACTCGCTGATCACGGCGCCGGCGAAGAAGGCGCCGAGCGCGAACGAGACACCAAACAGCTCCGACGCGATCGTGCCGACGCCGAGGGCCACGGCGAGGACGGCGAGCGTGAAGAGCTCGCGCGACCCGAGCGTGGCGACCCGCTCGAGCAGCCAGGGGACGAGCCGGCGGCCGACATAGAACATCAGCGCGACGAAGAGGACGACCTTGACGAGCGCGACGCCGACGGGCAGCAGCGAGACCCCTTCGCCATCCGGCGCGCCACGCAGCAGGGGCGCCGCTGCGGGGAGCAGCACGAGGGCGAAGACCATGAAGATGTCCTCGACCACGAGCCATCCGACCGCAAGGCGCCCCTCCGGCGAGTCGAGCCGATCGCGCGACTCGAGCCCCTTCAGCATCACCACCGTGCTGGCCACGCCGATCGACAACCCGAGGACCGCTGCCCCCCCCGCCCCCCATCCCCACCACAGGGCGACGGCGGCGCCGATCGACCCCGTAAGCACAGTCTGCAGCAGAGCCCCCGGGAGCACCACGCCGCGGACCGCGCCAAGGTCACGGAGCGAGAAGTGCAACCCCACCCCGAACATCAGCAGGATGATCCCGAGCTCCGCCAACTGCGACGCAATTTCGGTGTCCGCTACGATTCCCGGCGTGAAGGGCCCGACGACGATCCCGGCGAGGAGATAGCCGACGATGGGCGGGAGGCCGATCCGGGCGGCGACGAGGCCAAGAAGGAAGGCGACGCCAAGGCCCGCGGCGACGGTCGCGATGAGGGCGGGTTCGTGGGGCACGCCCCAATCTAGGGAATGCGAAGCGCACGGGATACGGCGGCTCCGTTGACGCGCGCAGTGCCGCTGGCGACGATTCGCCATCACCCTCCTGGAGTCGAACGATGCGGCAGTACCTCATCAAGGCAGCCGTGGCCGGGCTGGCTGTCGGCTGCCAGTCGGCAGCGCCACCGGTCAACAGCGCCAGCGCACAGGGGCAGAAGTCGCCCACCCCCGCGATCACAGCGGGAGTAGTGCAGGGCGAGGTGATCGCGCGCGGGCTCGAGCACCCGTGGGCGCTCGCGTTCCTGCCGGATGGCCGAATGCTCGTCACCGAGCGCCCCGGGCGGCTTCGCATCGTTTCGGCGGATGGCACCGTGTCGGCGCCGGTCGAAGGTGTACCGGCCGTCCAGGCCCGCGGACAGGGTGGGTTGCTCGACGTGGCGATCGATCCCGCGTTCGCGACGAACAACCTCGTCTACCTGTCGTACGCCGAGCCCGGAGACGGGGGTGCCAGCACCGCGGTGGCTCGTGGACGGCTCACCGGCGGGCGACTCGAGAACGTGAACGTCATCTACCGGCAGGTGCCGAAGCTGAACGGCGGCGGCCACTATGGATCGCGCCTGGTGTTCGCGCGCGACGGCACGCTGTTCATCACGTCGGGCGACCGTCAGGTGGGGCGCAGCCGGGTGCAGGACCTCGACAACGGCGTCGGCAAGATCGTCCGCATCAACCCCGACGGCTCGGTGCCGCGGGACAACCCGTTCATCGGCCGGCAGGGCGCACGTCCGGAGATCTGGTCGCTCGGGCACCGCAATGCACAGGCGGCGACGCTGCACCCCGGAACGGGCGAGCTGTGGACAGTGGAGCACGGCGCGCGCGGCGGCGACGAGCTCAATCGCCCTGAGCGGGGGAAGAACTACGGCTGGCCGGTGATCACGTACGGCATGGACTACAATGGATCGAAGATCGGCGAAGGCACCGCGAAGGCGGGGATGGAGCAGCCCGTGTACTACTGGGACCCGGTGATCGCGCCGTCAGGCATGATCGTGTACACCGGCAGCGCATTCCCCGAGTGGAAGGACGACATCTTCATCGGGTCGATGAATCCAGGTGCGCTCGTTCGCCTCGAGCTCACCAACGGCCGGGTCACGAAGGAAGAGCGCTACCTCGGCGGTGACCGCATTCGTGACGTGCAGCAGGGGCCCGATGGGTTCATCTATGTGGTGACCGACGCGCGCGACGGGAAGCTGATGCGGGTTCGTCCGGCGGCGCGGTAGCTCCGCACGCCGACCAGGGGCGAGACTGGCATCTCGCATCCCGCATCCCGCATCCCGCATCCCGCATCCCGCATCTCGCATCTCGCATCTCGCATCTCGCCCCCGTTCCATGCTCCTCAAGCGCTTCTACGACGACAACCTCGCGCAGGCGAGCTACCTCCTCGGCTGCCAGGCCACCGGTGAGGCGCTGGTGGTGGACCCGAACCGGGACGTCCGCCAGTACATCGAGGCCGCCGGTGCGGAGAAGCTGCGCATCACCCACGTCACCGAGACGCACATTCACGCCGATTTTGCATCGGGGAGCCAGGAGCTGGCACGGGCGACCGGGGCGGCGCTGCTGCTCTCGGACTGCGGCGATGCCGACTGGAAGTACGGGTTCGCCGCGTCGGCGGGCGTGCGCCTGCTCCGCGACGGTGACCGCGTCATGATCGGCAACCTGAAGGTGGACGTGATGCACACCCCAGGGCATACGCCGGAGCACATCGTCTTCATCGTCACTGACACGCCAGCGACCGATGAACCGGTGGGGGTGTTCACCGGTGACTTCGTGTTCGTCGGCGATGTCGGCCGGCCCGATCTGCTGGAGAAGGCGGCGGGGGTGACCGGCACGATGGAGGCGGGCGCACGCCAGCTGTTCGCCAGCATCCAGCGGTTTGCAACGCTCCCCGACCACCTGCAGCTCTGGCCCGGGCATGGCGCCGGCTCGGCGTGCGGCAAGGCGCTCGGCGCCATGCCGACGAGCACACTCGGCTACGAGCGCATCGCCAACTGGGCGCTGCGGCTCCGCGATGAGCAGGCGTTCGTGGATGAGGTGCTCGCGGGACAACCGGCACCGCCGCGCTACTTCGCGCGCATGAAGCGCATCAACCGTGATGGCGTGCCCGAGCTGGGTGGCCTGCCGGTGCCTGAGCCGCGGTCGCCGGCTGACGCGCTCGCGGCGCATGCGTCCGGTGCATCGCTGCTCGACATCCGTCCCGCCGCGGCCTACGCTGAGCGGCACGTCGCCGGCGCCATCAACGTGCCGTACAACCGGAGCTTCGTGAACTGGGCCGGTGCGGTGCTGGACTACGAGCGGGACGCCTGGCTGATCGCCGGCGAGTCCACGGCGGCCGCGGCAGCGCGCGACCTCGCGATGATCGGGTTCGACCGCGTTGCCGGATGGGTCGAAGGCACCGAGATCGTCGATGTGGCCGGTGGAGCGGTGCGTGGCCTCGCGCAGGTGTCTGCCGCAG
>JACDHQ010000279.1 GCA_013820975.1 Gemmatimonadaceae bacterium | reverse complement strand
CCCCCCCCCCCTCGTGCTTTCACCCGCCTCACCGGCGCCTACGCGATCGTGTAGCCGCGCAGACGCTCCAGCATGCGGCGATCGGTCGCCTCGGCGTCGTCGAGCTTCGGCGTCTCGATGACCTTGGGGACGCCCGCGAGGCGCGGGTCGGTCATCACGCGGCGAAACGGCGACTCTCCCAGTGACCCCTCGGCGATGAGCTCATGGCGGTCGCGCCGCGAAGCGAACGGCGTCTTCGAATCGTTGAGGTGGATGGCTCGCAGCCGCGCGAGACCGAGCGTATCGTCGAAGCGTGCGAGCACTCCGTCGTAGTCGGTGACGACGTCGTACCCCGCGCTGTACACGTGGCAGGTATCGAGGCACACGGCAACGCGGGGTTGCAGGCGGTCGGGAATCCGGCCAATGATCGCCGCGAGCTCGTCGAACGTGGCTCCGAGCGCCGTGCCGCTTCCCGCCGTCGTCTCCAGGCAGACGACCGTGCGCCCGGGCGACTGCTCCAGCGCTTCCGCGATCGCATCGGCGTTGCGCGCGATCCCGGCGGCCCGGTCGTCGATGAAGTTGCCCGGGTGCGACACGAGCAGGTCGATGCCGAGCGCCTCGCACCGCCCGAGCTCGGCCGTGAATGCCTGCAGCGAGCGCGCCCGAAGCGCTGGGTCGGGGCTCGCGAGGTTGATCAGGTAGGAATCGTGCACGATCGTGGACGTCACCGCGGTGCTCCCGAGTGCCGCGCTGAACGCCTCGCACTCGACCGGCTCGCAGGCGCGCTCGGCCCACCGGCTGGCCATCTTGGTGAAGAGCTGCATTGCGGTGGCGCCGATTGCGCCGGCGCGTGGCGGTGCCATCGGGGTACCGCCGGCACTCGAGACGTGCGCGCCCAGCAGGAGGGAGTCAGCCATCACTCCAAGCTATATGGCGCGCCCGGGGCCGACTACTCGAACTCGGGACTTCGGCCGCGAAGCGTGCGTCCACAGCGCGGACAGTACAGGTCCCCTTCCTCATCGAGCGCGTACTCGTAGCCACGCCCGCATCCGCACTCGGCGTCGAGCCCGTCGTGGCCGCAGGCGAGGCAGTACTCGTCGTCCGCCTCGTATGCGCGGAACTTGCCGCAGACCGCACACCGCTTGACCACAAGTGATGCGTCGCCACGCGGTCCCTTCATCGCTGTGCGCGGAGCCACTGCTTCGGATCGACCGCCGGGCCCCCCTTCCGGATCTCGAAGTGGAGGTGCGGGCCCATGTCGGGGTCGCTCATGCCGACCGTGCCAATCGCCTGGCCCTTCGCGATCGACGAGCCCTTGGTGACGCTGGTGGACGCCAGCGAACCGTAGACCGAGTAGTCCCCACCCCCGTGTTCGACGATCACCGTCTGCCCGTACGTGCCGAACCGGGCGACCTCGAGTACGGTACCTCCTGCCACTGCCCGCACCGGGGTCCCCTGCGCGGCCGCGATCCCGACGCCGTTCCAGCGCACGGCCGTGTTGTTCGCCTTCCTCTCGCGGCCGAAGTCGTAGACGAACGTGCCCTCGACCGGCCAGTCGAGGCGGCCGAGGTCGGATGTCCGGATCGAGCTCGGCGCTCGCGGTGCTGCGCCGCGTGTCGCAGGGGCGGCGGCGACACGCCGGCGATCCGCCTCGATGGCGTCGCCGATCACCCGGCTCATCCGCGCTTCGTCGCGCCGCAGCTGCTCCAGGCGCGTTTCGGTACGCGCCGTGGCGCGGCGCGCGTCGGCAAGGCTGGCCTTCTGCTGCTGCTCGAGCGACCGGAGCCGTTCCTCTTCCGCCTGCTTGTCCAGCCGGCTCGTCTCGATCTGGAGCTGCAGCCGCACGAGCAGGTCGCGCTGGGACGCCACGTCGTTGCGCAGCTTTTCCACGCGCTGCACAAGCGCCCGGTCGTGTCGTGCCAGCTCGTGCAGGTACTTGTAGCGGGCGATGAGCTCACCGAACGACTGTGCGGAGAGGAGCGCCTGCACGTGGTACGTCGGGCCGCGCTTGTAGATGTCGCGCACCCGCCTCCGCAGCGTCGCGCGCTTCACCACGAGCTCGTGCTCCGACCGCTCGACATGCCTGGTCGCGCTGTCCACGTCGGTCGTGATCATCTGCAGCTGGTCGTCGAGCGCCTTGACGAGGCGCGCCGTCGCCACCGCCTGGCGGTCGATCACCCGCACTTCCTCGGCGAGCGTGGTCACGCTGCCGCGAAGGTCCGACATCCGCTTCTCGAGGGCACCGCGCTCGTTGCGAAGGCGGTCGAGATCGGCCCGCTGCTGACGCAGCCGGGCATCGGTGGCCGTCTGCGCCTGGACTGCCGCCGGCAGGGCGAGCAGCATCACCACCACGGCAAGGGCAACGGAACGCCACGTGGGCGTGGGGCGCCCGTGCATCAGGCCTGCCGGAGCTGCCGGCTCACCGACACCATGCTGCCCGCGAGGCCGATCACCGCACCCGCGATGACGCCGGCGACGGCGAGCCGCGTATCGAAGAAGACGGTGTCGAAGCTCAGGTACCGCTCGATCACCGAGGTCGCAAACCAGGTGAGTCCCAGCGCAAGGGCGCCCCCCACCGTCCCCTTGATGGCGCCCTCGATGAGGAACGGACGGCGGATGAACCCGTCAGTCGCGCCGACGAGGCGCATGATCTCGATCTCCCGTGCCCGCGCCATCATCGCCATCCGGATCGTCGCCCCGATGATGATGACCGCGACGATCGCAAACGCGAGGCCGAGCACCATTCCCGTTGCACCCGCGATGTTGCGGATCCGGTGAAGCTGGTTGATCCAGTCCTCCCCGTAGCGCACATCCTCGACGAAGGCAAATGCCCCCATCTTGCCGGCCACTCGCTGCACGGCGTCGGGATCGCGGTACCCGGGCTTCAGCCGCACCTCGATCGCGGTGGGAAGGAAGGCGCTCTCGAACACGTCCTTGAACTCGCCCATCTCGCGGCGTGCCCGCTCCAGCGCCTCCTGCGGCAGGATCACGTCGGCGCGCAGCACTTCAGGATAGGCGCTGATCTCCGCCACCGCAGCCGCGACCGAGCGCGAGTCGGTGCCGTCGTACGCGAAAGCGCGGATCTCGACGCGTTCCGATACGGTCTCCAGCGCCTGGCGGATGTTGAGCACGACGAGCCCGAACAGCCCGAACGCGAAGAGGGAGAACGCGATCGTCGTGATGCTCAGGGCGCTGAGCAGCGGCGCGCGACGGAAACTCACGAGTGCCTCACGGGTGGCAAGGCTCACAGGACGGCCTCCGTCATGCCGGCATCGTCGTCGAGGAGCGCCACGCCGGTCGGCGCGGCGATCGACGCGGAATCGAACACGATCTCGCCGTGAGTGAGCTCGATCGTGCGGTAGTCGGACCGGCGCACGAGGTCGAGATTGTGCGTCGCCATCACGACGGCCGTCCCGCTTGCGGAGATGTCACGCAGCAGCTGGAAGATGCCACGCGTCGCACGGTCATCAAGGTTCCCGGTCGGTTCGTCGGCGATCAGCACGAAGGGGTCGTTCACGAGGGCGCGGGCGATCGCCACCCGTTGCTGCTCGCCGCCCGAAAGTTCCCGGGGCAGGGCAGTGGTCTTCGACGCGAGCCCCACCTGCGTGAGCACGCGGGACACCTTGCCGGCGATCGTGTTCCGGGGCGCACCGATCACCTCGAGGGCGAACGCCACGTTCTGCTCGACGGTGCGGTCCTCCAGCAGCCGGAAGTCCTGGAAGACGATCCCGGTCTTTCGCCGCAGCTTCGCCACATCGGTACGCGTCGCCGTGAGGCTGCTCGTCGCCCCGACCTTCACCTCCCCCGAATCCGGCCGCTCATCCATGTAGATGCACTTGAGCAGCGTGCTCTTTCCGGCCCCGCTCGGGCCCGTCAGGAACACGAACTCGCGGCGGGCGATGAACAGGTTCACGTCATGCAGCGCGACGGTGCCGCGGGCATACTCCAGGGAGGCGTTTGTAAATCGAATCATGGCATCAATTACGACGCCTCAACCGCCTCGTCGTCACCATTTTCGTCGTCCAGAATTCTCCAGCTCGCCTGTGTCGTGACCGTATCCACTATCGCCTTCAGCAACCCGATGAGGATCGGGCCGAGCAGGATACCCGCCAGCCCGAAGGTGTACACCCCGGTCACGAGCCCCACGAACATCCAGTAGAAGTTCAGCACGCGCGACCGCTCGGCTGCCAGCTTGGGCCGGAGGTAGTTCGAGATGAACAGCGTATTGACGAGTCCGCCGACGAGGATGAGGATGACCGCGGCCGCGGGGGAGTCGGCGAAGACCACGAGCCAGCCGGCCACCGGCAGGTACACGCTCCACGAG
>JACDHQ010000278.1 GCA_013820975.1 Gemmatimonadaceae bacterium | reverse complement strand
GGTTCGTGCAGGTCGCCGACAACCACGTGCGCGTGGTGACGGAGAAGGCGAGCCCCGCCTGACCGCTGCCGCTCTGGCGTGAGACGGGGTCGATGCTGATGTTCGGTATCGACCCCTTCGCGTTTACTGGCTGTCCCCTCCCCGTTCCGTGACGACCTCCATCCTCGGCATCTCCGCGTTCTACCATGACAGTGCCGCCTGCCTCGTGCAGGACGGCACCATCGTGGCGGCGGCGCAGGAGGAGCGGTTCTCGCGCGTGAAGGGGGACGCCGGGTTCCCGGCGCAGGCGGCAGCGTACTGCCTCGGTGCAGCCGGGATCGCGGCGACGGACCTCGCGGCGGTCGCGTTCTACGACAAGCCGCTGCTCAAGCTCGACCGGCTGCTGGAGACGTATCTCGCGATCGCACCACGCGGCGTGCGGTCGTTCGTGAAGGCCGGCCCGCTCTGGGGGGGGAGCCGCCTGAACGTCGAGGGACAGGTCCGCGATGCGCTGGGCGGCTACGAGGGGCGCGTGCTGTTCTGCGAGCATCATGAATCCCATGCGGCGAGCGCCTACTTTCCCTCCCCGTTCGACCACGCCGCCGTGCTGACCGTGGATGGAGTCGGCGAGTGGGCGACGGCGACGATGGGAACGGGGCGTGGTGCGCAGCTCGCGATCACCCACGAGCTGCGGTGGCCCGACTCGCTCGGGCTGCTGTACTCCGCCTTCACGTATCACGCCGGCTTCACGGTGAACTCCGGCGAGTACAAGCTCATGGGGCTCGCGCCGTACGGGGCACCGGCCTACGTCGCCGCCATCCATGAACACCTGATGGACCTTCGCGAGGACGGGTCGTTCACGCTCAACCAGGAGTTCTTCGACTACATGGGCGGGTTGACGATGACCAATGCGAGATTCTCGCAGGTCTTCGGCGGTCCGCCCCGCGTGCCTGAATCGCCGCTCACGCAGCGCGAGATGGACCTCGCGCGCTCCGTCCAGGAGGTGTGCGAGGAGGTCGTGCTACGGATGGCGCGAACGGCCGTGGCGGCAAGCGGTACGAAGCAGCTGTGCATGGCGGGCGGTGTCGCGCTGAATGCCGTGGCGAACGGACGCATCGTCCGCGAGGGCATTGCGGACGCGGTGTGGATCCAGCCGGCGTCCGGGGATTCCGGTGGCGCGCTTGGCGCTGCGCTCCTCGCCTGGCACCGGTACTTCGACGGCGCGCGGGCACCGGCTGCCACTGGAGACGCGATGCAGGGGGCCCGGCTCGGACCGGAGTACGCCCCGGATGCGATCGAGTCGGAGCTTGGCGCGGCGGGCGCGGTCTTTTCGCGCCATGATCGCGACGAGCTCAACGCCGAGGCGGCGCGGCTGCTCGACAGCGGCAAGGTGCTCGGCTGGTTCGACGGGCGCATGGAGTTTGGCCCGCGCGCGCTCGGCGCGCGCAGCATCCTTGCCGATCCCCGCGACCCGGCGATGCAGGCGACGCTGAACCTCAAGATCAAGTTCCGCGAGGGATTTCGCCCCTTCGCCCCGAGCGTGCTCGCGGAGCGGGTGGGCGAGTACTTCGAGTTCGACGGCGAGTCGCCCTACATGCTCCTCGTGATGCCCGTGCGCGCCAACCGGCGCGTGGCCTACGAGGGCGAGGCGGCGGGGCGCTGGGGCATCGACGTGCTCAACCTGCCGCGCTCGGACCTGCCGGCGATCACGCACCTCGACTACTCGGCGCGGCTGCAGACCGTCGGGCGCGACCGCGCGCCGGGGCTTCACGCGCTGATCCTTGCCTTCGAGGCACGTACGGGGTGCGCCGTGGTGGTGAACACGTCGTTCAACGTCAGGGGCGAGCCGATCGTGTGCACGCCGACCGACGCGTACAGCTGCTTCATGCGGACCCACCTCGATTACCTCGTGATGCCGCCGTTCCTCCTTGCCAAGCAGGACCAGCCCGACCAGGGAGCCCGATGGGACCGGCCGCTGCAGCGCGATTGACCGCAGCCGAAGGGCGCCGATTCGGTCTCGAAATCGCGCTCGGACTTGCGGTGCTCGGCGGGCTGGCGTGGTGGCGCTCGCATGCGCACGCTGCCATGGTGCTCGCAGCCGTGGCCGTGCTCGCCTGCGTCGCGGCGCTGGCCATGCCACGACGACTCGGACCGGTGCGTGCCGCCTGGATGGCACTCGGGCATGCGATCGGCCGGGTGGTCTCGCCACTGTTCTTCGGTGCGGTGTATTATTTGATCCTCACCCCGACCGGGATTGCACGACGCACATTCGGTCGCAGCCCGCTCGCCCGCGATCCCGCGGCGCCGACCTACTGGATGCCGCGGAGCGCGCGGACGCCGGAGGCAGCGCGGGTGTCGATGGAACGCTACTTCTGAGCCCGTCGAGGCGCCGTCCACCATGAGCACGATGCGCATCGCCCGCGAACTCTGGGCCTTCATGCGTGAGCACAAGAAGCTCTGGCTCCTGCCCATCATCGTCGTGCTCGTGGTCACGGCGGGATTGTTCGCTGCGGTGCAGGGTTCGGCGCTCGCTCCCTTCATCTACGCCATCTTTTGAGCCGCGCATCGCGCGCTCGCGGCGGCACGGGGGGAGCGGCGCGCCCGACACCCGCGCCGCTCTCCCGCGGACGGCGCATCGCCTTCACGGCAGTCGCGCTGCTGTTCCCCGTCATCCTCCTGCTGCTCGTCGAGGGGCTGCTCCGCCTGGCCTGGCAGGGCGGAGCGATCCCCGTGTTCGTCGAGCGGCCGGAACGGCCATCGGAGCGGATCGCGAATCCGCGGCTGGCGGCGCGATGGTTCGTCGCCGAGGCGGCACCGCCTGCGCCGCAGCGCGAGGGGTTCGCGGCGGCGAAGCCCGCGAACGGCTTCCGGGTGTTCGCGCTCGGTGAATCATCAACTGCGGGGTTCCCGTATCCGCGCAACGCCACCTTCTCCCGCTACGTCGCGGAGGTCCTGCGCGACGTGTTGCCCGCGGACTCCGTCGAGGTCGTCAACCTGGGGATCGCGGCGACGAATTCGCACGCGATGGCGGACATCATCGACGACGTGATCGCGCAGCAGCCCGACGCCGTGCTGCTGTACGCGGGGCACAACGAGTACTACGGCGCGCTCGGGGTGGGATCGACGCAGTCGCTCCCGGGCGGTGACGCAGTGGTCCGTACGTTCCTCCGGCTGCAGCGGTGGCGCGTGTTCATGGCCGTGCGGCAGGGCGTCGGACGGATGCGAGGCTCTCCGACGTCGTCCATCGCCGCCGATTCGGCCACCGCGAGCCTCATGGAAGTGATGGCGGGCAACCGTGCGATCGTGCACGGGGATGATGCCTACCGCCGCGGTGTCGCGCAGTTCGAGCGCAACCTCGCCTACGTCGCGCGGCGGTTGCAGTCGGCAGGTGTGCCGCTGCTGATCGGCAGTGTCGAGAGCAACCTCGCTGATCAACCCCCGTTTGCGGTCGCAGCGAACGACGCCCCCGGCGGCGCACGCGCTGCCTTTGCCGATGCGCGCGCCGCGCTGGCGCGTGGAGACTCCGCCGCGGCACATGCCGGGTTCGTGCGAGCCCGCGACCTCGACGTGGTGCGCTTCAGGGCGCCGGGCGAGTTCAACGCCGTCATCCAGCGTGTGGCGCAGGCACATGGGGCCACGTACGTCCCCGTCGCCGAAACCTTCGCGCGTCATTCCCCGGCGGGGATCCCAGGGGGAACGCTCTTCCTCGAGCACGTGCATCCGACCGCCGAGGGGTATGCGCTGCTGGCGCAGGCCTTCGTCGAGCCGTTGCTGGCGCACGACGTCGTTCGCAGGCGCGCCCCCGCCATGAACCGCTTGCGCGGCTGGGACACGTATGCCGACGAGCGGTGGCTGACGGAGCTCGACCTGCAGATCGCGGCGCACGTGGTGGCGACGCTCGCCCAGCGCTGGCCGTTCGTTGCAGCCGACCGGCAGCGCGACTATCGAGGCACTTACCGGCCCGCCGACCTGCGCGACAGCCTGGCGTTCGACGCGTCGCGAGGCGCCTCATGGGAGCGCGCAAAGCTTGCGCTCGCGCACGACCGCCTCGCGCGAGGCGCAGCGGCCGAGGCAGCAAGGGAATACCGGGGGCTGGTTCGCGATGCGCCGGGATTTCCGGAGCCGAGGGAACTGCTCGGTGCTGCGCTCCTGGCGGCGGGCGATGCGGCGGGCGCGGACACCGCATACCGCACTGCCAACGCGATCCGCCCGACCGCCGCGAACGCGGGAGCCCTTGGCGAAATGGCGATGAACCGGCGCGACGCAGCTGCGGCTGCACGGCACTTCCAGCAGGCGGCCGCACTGGCGCCCGGCGATGCGCCCTTGCTC
>JACDHQ010000277.1 GCA_013820975.1 Gemmatimonadaceae bacterium | reverse complement strand
CGTACCAGGTGCCGCGCTCGCGCTTCCCGATGCGCACCGAGATCTGGACGATCGAGGGACGCGCGGTGCGGACGCTGGCCGATGTCGCCGTGCAGGACAACCTCGCACGGGCATTCGATGCCGTGCCGTCAGGCCTCCGCTCGGCGTCGTGGCGTGCGGACGCACCGGCGACCGTCGTGTGGGCCGAGGCGCTCGACCGCGGCGATCCTGCGGTCCAGGTGGAGAGGCGCGACGCCGTGCGCATGCTCGCAGCGCCCTTCGAGGGAAATCCGGCAACGCTGGCGGAGCTCGGCTACCGGTATCGCGGCATCACGTGGGGCAACGAGCGCCTCGCCATCCTTAATGAAGGATGGAACCGCACGCGCCGCACACGCTCGTGGGCGATCGATCCCAGCACGCCGGGGAGCGGTGCCCGTATGCTCTTCGATCGCTCGTCGGAGGACGCCTACGGTAATCCCGGTTCGTTCGAGACACGGGCAAATGCCCATGGGCGTGACGTGCTGCTGTTGACGGCCGACCGCCGCCATGGCTACCTCACCGGCAACGGCGCGTCTGCCGAGGGGGATCGGCCGTTCCTCGACCGGTACGAGTTCGCCACTGGCAAGACGGATCGCCTCTGGCGCTCCGAGGCACCCGCCTACGAGGCGCCCGTCTCCCTGCTCGACGCCGGTGCGCGGCGCATGATCACGCGCCGCGAGGGCGTGAGCGACGCCCCGAACTATTTCCTTCGTGACCTGACGGCGGGCACCGTCACCGCGCTGACGGCCTTCGTGGACCCGGCACCGCAATTCGCGGGCGTCACGAAGCAGCTCATCACGTACCAGCGTGCGGACGGCGTGCAACTCTCGGCGACGCTCTACCTGCCCCCGAACTACGACAAGACCCGCGATGGGCCACTCCCCTTCCTGCTGTGGGCGTATCCGCAGGAGTTCCTGTCTGCGAGCGCAGCCGCGCAGGTCAGCGGCTCCCCGTACCGGTTCACGCGCCCCGGCGGATCTTCGCACCTGTACGCACTGACGCAGGGATACGGCGTCCTCGACGGGCCGACGATGCCGATCATCGCCGAGGAGGGCGGGGAGCCGAACGACCGCTACATCCCGCAGCTCGTGGCAAGTGCGCAGGCCGCGGTGGACGAGATCGTGCGCCTCGGCGTCGCCGACCGCGAGCGCATCGGCGTGGGCGGTCACTCGTACGGTGCGTTCATGACCGCCAACCTCCTGTCGCACTCGAGTATCTTCAAGGCGGGCATCGCGCGCAGTGGCGCGTACAACCGCACGCTCACCCCGTTCGGCTTCCAGGCAGAGCAGCGCAACTACTGGGAGGCGCAGGAGATCTATACCGCGATGTCGCCGTTCACGTATGCGCACCAGGTGACTGCGCCGATGCTGCTGATCCATGGCGCGGCGGACGACAACCAGGGCACCTTCCCGGTGCAGAGCGAGCGCTACTTCGCGGCGCTGAAGGGCAACGGCAAGACGGCGCGCCTGGTGATGCTGCCGGCCGAGCCGCATGGGTATCGTGCGCGCGAGTCGAACGGGCACGTGCTGCAGGAGATGGTGCAGTGGCTCGACCGGTACGTGAAGCGGGTGCCGCCGCGGGCGTGAGGCGCGACGCGGCACGCAAGGGAGTACGTGATGACGGGGAAGCAGCACTGGGAAGGAGTGTACGAGACGAAGGCCCCCGACGCCGTGAGCTGGTTCCAGTCGACGGCCGCTCGCTCGCTCGCGCTCATCCGTCGCGCGGCGCCGGATCACGCGGGACCCATCATCGACGTCGGGGGCGGTGCATCGGTCCTCGTCGAGGAACTGCTCGACGAGGGATACCGCGACGTGACGGTCCTCGACCTGGCCGGCAGCGCACTGGCCGTTGCGCGTCGGCGCATTGGTCCTGCATCGGACCAGGTGCATTGGATGGAGGGGGACGTCCGATCCGCGTCGCTTCCACAGTCGCACTATGCCGTATGGCACGACCGGGCGGTATTTCACTTTCTCGTCGATGCCGCAGACCGCGAGCAGTACCGCCGACAGCTGGCGGAAGCACTGCGCCCGGATGGCCACGCCATCGTTGCAACGTTCGCCGAGGACGGACCCACGAAGTGCAGTGGGCTCCCGGTGCGCCGGTATTCTGTCGAGGAGCTATCGAAGGAGATGGCGCCGGGCTTCAGGCTGGTGGCGAGTGAGCGTGAGGGGCACGACACGCCGATGGGGACGACCCAGTCGTTCATTTACTGCCTGTTCAAGCGAGAGTGAAAGTGGTGGTGAGCGCAATCCCCCGTGGAGGCATCTAGTGCAGACTGAATGGAACTCGGTCCCATCCACACGCTCGGCATGGTGGCGGCGCGCCGAGTGGGCGCTGTTCATCGTCATGTGCGCGGTGCTCGCGCACAGTATTTACGCATATATGCGGGAACCTGGCGATGGGCTAGGCATGGTGCTACTTGGCGGCGCGCTTGTCGCGATGACGGGCGGTCCGCTTCTTTCTGTGCGTCATGCGGCGCTGCGCTGGATCGCACTCGGGCTGGCGCTGGTGCTGCTCGGGGGATCGTTCTGGGCAATGTCGCCGTAGGCATCCCCGTAGCGGGCCCCTTGCGCCATCCAGCGTCACGCGCTTCACCAGCCTCGAGGCGATGGAAGAACTGGTGAAGATGGGAATGATCGAAGGACTGAAGTCGGCGCTCGGGCAGCTCGACGGGCTGCTGGCCGAAGGCACGCCAGCGACGGCGGGTCGGGGTGCGTGATAATGTCAATGTGGCGGGCGCTCACTCCGGCGAACGTACACGCGGCCAGCGCCGCCGAAAGCGCACACCGTTTGGCTGGTGAGGCGCACCGACACGGTCGCCCCTGACACCGGCTCGGCGATCGCGACGTAGTATTGCCTTATGACCGAACCCGCCGCCGACTCCCTCTTCTTCGACGTCCAGGCCGCACTCGCCGGTGAGTACTCGCTCATCCGCGAGCTGGGGCGCGGTGGGATGGGCGTCGTGTACCTCGCCACCGAAGTGCGGCTCGCGCGCGAGGTGGCCATCAAGGTGCTGCCGCCGCAGCTCGCCGGTGACCCGGACCTTCGCGACCAGTTCGTCCGCGAGGCCCAGGTCGCCGCGCGATTGTCGCATCCCAACATCGTCCCCATCCACCGCGTCGGTGAGTCGGACATGGTGGTGTACTTCGTCATGACGTACGTGCCAGGGATGACGCTGGGGGAGCGCATCCGCACGCGCGGGACGCTCACCCCCGAGCAGGCGACACCACTCCTCCGCGAGGTTGCCTGGGCGCTGACGTACGCCCACGCCGCGGGGCTCGTGCATCGCGACGTCAAGCCGGACAACATCCTGCTCGAGCAGGGCTCGGGGCGGGCAATGGTCACCGACTTCGGCATTGCGCACGCCGAGACGACGACCGACTTCGCCGCGCGCGACGGCAGAGTGGTGGGCACGGCGCACTACATGAGTCCTGAGCAGGCGATGGGCGAGCCGGTCGATGGGCGCAGCGACCTCTACTCGCTGGGCGTGGTCGCCTATTATGCGCTCAGCGGCCGCTTCCCGATCGATGGTGACACGGCGCCGCAGATCCTCGCCCGCCACGTGAACCATGCACCAGAACCGCTGCGCGCCCTGGTGCCCACGATGCCGCACCGGCTCGCGCAGGCCGTGGAGTGCTGCCTGGCGAAGGACCCCGCCCAGCGCTACCAGCGTGCGAACGACCTCGCCGACGCCCTCGGCACTGCCATCGAGCCCGCACGCGACATTGCCGCACCGGTGCGCGTCTGGTTGGCGGCGGAGCACGAGAACCGGGGCGCGCGGGTCTTCGGGTTGTTGTACGGGTCGATTGCCGCCGGATCCGGGCTGGCGGCGCTGAGCGGATCGTGGATTCCCGCGGTCATCATCCCACCGGTGATGTTCGTGCTCGTGGCCATGATTCCAACGCTCGTGAACACCCGTCGCCTCCTGCGCTCCGGATACTCGCTCGACGACCTGCGCGACGGATTGCGGCGGCACTGGGTGCGACGGCGCGAGGAGATGGCGTACGAGATCCAGCATCGGTGGGATGGGGGGATGACACCGAGGTTGATCGCCGGGGTGGTGATGGGGCTTGCCGTGGCGGGCATCGCGGTTTCGCGCACATCATCGGGCGGCCTCGGAGTGTTCGCCTGGATGGCCGGTGCCGGAGCGGTCGGGGTGGTCGCGATCGCCATCGTGCGGCGCGTCAAGCGGCGCATGCTCACCATGAAGGAGCCGTGGCTGCTCCGCTTCTGGAACAGCAAGTGGGGCGAGGGGATGGCACGGCTCGCGTCGTTCCGCCTCCAGCGTGCGGCGC
>JACDHQ010000276.1 GCA_013820975.1 Gemmatimonadaceae bacterium | reverse complement strand
CACCACGTCGGAGCGGGCGAACGCCTTCAGCCGGGTCACGACCTCATCGGGGGATTCGAGCGGGACGACGGCCCGTGCCCCGTTGTGCAGGGCGGCGGCAATCGTGGATGACGCGCGGAGCACGTCGATGACGGCCACCACGCGCCCCGCAAGTTCGGCCGTGCTCGTGGGCAGGCCGAAGTGGACGTCCACGCGCACTCAGCCCTGCTCTTTCATCAGGTCCGGTTCGCGCTCCAGGAACTTCGTGTCGAAGTTGCCGGAGATGAACCGCGGGTTCTGCATGACCCGGCCAAGGAAGGGGATCGTCGTCGTGACCCCCTCGATGATGAAGCTGTCGAGGGCGATGCGCAGCCGGGCGATCGCCTCGTCGCGCGTCCGCCCCTGGCAGATGAGCTTCGCCAGCAGCGAGTCGTAGTACGGGGGCACGGTGTAGCCGGCATAGACGTGCGTATCGATGCGCACGCCCGGACCGCCGGGCGGATGGAACGTCGTGATCTTGCCAGGCGACGGCTGGAAGTTGCGGGCCGGGTCTTCGGCGTTCACCCGCACCTCGATCACGTGTCCGCGCAGCGGCGGCAGTTCGCTGACGGACAGCGGCTCCCCGGCGGCCGCGCGGATCTGCTCCTTCACGAGGTCGATCCCGGTGATCATCTCGGTGACCGGGTGCTCCACCTGGATGCGGGTGTTCATCTCCATGAAGTAGAACGACCCGTCCTCGTCCAGCAGCATCTCGATCGTGCCGGCACCGACGTAATCGATCGACTTCGCGCCTGCAACTGCTGCGTCGCCCATGCGCTTCCTCAGCTCAGGTGTCATCGCCGGGCTGGGGCTCTCCTCGATCAGCTTCTGGTGGCGCCGCTGCACCGAGCAGTCGCGCTCCCCGAGGTGGATGACGTTGCCGTGCTGGTCGCCGAGGATCTGGAACTCGATATGGCGCGGGTGGGCCAGGTACTTCTCGACGTACACGTCGCCATTGCCGAAGGCGCTGAGCGCCTCGGACCGGGCAAGCTGGAAGGCGCGGGCGAAGTCGTCCTCGCTCTGCGAGACGCGCATCCCCTTGCCGCCGCCTCCGGCGGCCGCCTTGATGATGACCGGGAAGCCGACCTTGCGCGCGAACTCGAGCGCCTCGTCCACATCCTCGACGGGGCCCGGTGTGCCCGGCACGACCGGCACGCCGACCGCGATCATCTGCTTGCGCGCGGCGGCCTTGTCGCCCATCACGCGAATCTGGTCGGCCGTCGGGCCGATGAACGTGATGTTCGACGCGGCGCAGGTCTCCGCGAACTCCGCGTTCTCGGCGAGGAAGCCATAGCCGGGATGGATCGCGTCGGCGCCGGTGATCTCGGCGGCGGCAATCAGCCGTGGAATCCGCAGGTAGGAGTCGCGGGCCGGCGCGGGACCGATGCACACGTCATCGTCGGCGAAGCGCACGTGCAAGGACTCGCGGTCGGCCTCGGAGTACACGGCGACCGTCTCGATGCCGAGTTCGCGGCACGCGCGGATGACCCGGAGGGCAATCTCGCCACGATTGGCAATGAGGACCTTCTTGAACATGCGTGGCGCCGGCGTCAGGTGGCTTCCTTCTCGAACCCGGCCCAGCTGGAATCGCTGGTCCCGGCCACGCCCTGCACCCGGAGCGCGAACTCACTGGCGTTGGTCGCGTAGAAGAGCGCGCTCTCATACGAGATCACGCCCTGCGAGTACCAGCTCATCAGCGACTGGTCGAAGCTCTGCATGCCGTACTGCACCGTGCCTTCCTTGATCAGGTCCGGAATGTTGAGTGTGCTCGACATGTCGCGGATCTGGTCGCGCACGGCCGCGGTGTTGATGAGGATCTCCGACGCCGGCACGCGTCCCGGCTTGTCGGCGCGGGGCACGAGGCGCAGCGAGATCACCGCCTGCAGCGAGCTGGCGAGCATGAAGCGCACCTCGTTCTGCTGGTGCGGCGGGTAGAACGACAGGATGCGGTTGATCGTCTGTGTCGCGTCCGTCGTGTGCAGCGTCGAGAAGACCAGGTGGCCCGTATCGGCCGCCTTGAGCGCCGTGTCGAGGGTCTCGAGGTCGCGGATCTCACCGACGAGGATGACGTCGGGATCCTGGCGCAGCACGCGGCGGAGGGCCTGGCCGAAGCTCCCCGTGTCGGTGCCGATCTCGCGCTGGTTGACGTGGCAGTTCTGGTCACGATGGAGGAACTCGATCGGGTCCTCGATCGTGATCACGTTCGCCTTTCGGTGCTCGTTGACGTGCTGGATCATCGCTGCCAGCGCCGTCGACTTGCCCGACCCCGTGATGCCGGTCACGAGCACGAGGCCCCGCGGGCGAAGGGCGATCTCCTCGAGCACCTTCGGGAGCGAGAGCTCCACGATGGTGGAGACCTTGTACGGGATGGCGCGCATCGCATAGGCGAGCGACCCGCGCTGCTGGTAGACGTTGCAGCGGAAGCGGCCGACCCCGGGAACGCCGATCGCGAAGTCGGCCTCCTTGTGCTCGGCGAACTCCTTGACCTGCCGCGGCGTCATGAGCTGCTCCGCGAGCACCTTCAGGTCTTCCGGGCGCATGGCCGGCATCTCGAGCGCGTGCAGCTCGCCGTGCAGCCTGAGGGTCGGTGGCCGCCCGACCTTCAGATGAAGGTCGGAGCCGCCGAGCTGCACGAGCTGCTGGAGGACTGCCTTGAAGTTGAACGTGGACGGGGCGCTGTCGGGCTGCGTCCCGTCCGCCGGTGCGACCGCCTCGGGGTTAGCCATTGGGATCGATGCGGAAGAGCACCTGGCCGTACTCGACCGGCTGCGCGTCCTGCGCATTCGCCTCGCGCACGGTGCCGGCGAACTCGCACTCGATCTCGTTCATGATCTTCATCGCCTCGATGATGCACAGCGTCTGCCCCTTCTCGACGCGCTGGCCCACGGTGACATATGGCTTGGAGCCCGGCTCCGGGGCCCCGTAGTAGGTCCCGACCATCGGCGACTTGACCTCCAGCAGCTTGTCGGCCGCCGGGCGCGGTGGCTCGGCCTCCCCGGCCAACGCGCCGGCATCCCCAGCCGGGCGTGCCACCGGGGCGGGGGCATGCCCGGGCGCCGCGTGCACCGGCATGGGCGCGTGCATCGTCACGGCGCCCCGCTGGGCCGGACTCTTCGACAGGCGGATCTTCATCCCCTTGTCCGACGAGATCTCGAGGGAATCCACCGACGATTCGTCGAGGATCTCGATGAGCTTCTTTACGTAGCGTAAGTCGATCATGGTCGCTTGAGTGGTCCGGTCGAACGCGGCGCCGCTCATCCGAGCTCCAGCAGCTCGCGGGTGAACGACGTCAGGATCCGGGGCCCGTCGTGAGTCAGGTGCACGTCATCCTCGATTCGTACGCCTCCCCACCCGGGGCGATACACGCCCGGTTCGATGGTCACGACGGCGCCCTCGGGAAGCGCCCCTTCTGCTGCACGGGCAAGCCGCGGTGCTTCATGCACTTCGAGTCCGACGCCGTGGCCGAGGCTATGGCCGAACAGCTCGCCGAACCCGCACCGCTCAATGTAGTCCCGCGCGACCGCATCGGCATCCCGTCCGGTCATGCCCGGCTGGACGGCCGCGGTCGCCCGCTCGTTGGCCACGCGAACGACCTCGTGGACCTCCCGCTGGTCCGCGGTCGCACGTCCGACGACGAAGGTCCGGGTCACGTCGGAGCAGTAGCCACCGACGACGGCGCCGAAATCCATCAGCAGGAGATCCCCCGACTCGATCGTCCGGCCGGTCGATCGCGCATGCGGCAGTGCCGACCGCGGCCCGGACGCGATGATCGACGGAAACGGGTAATCCTCGCTCCCTGCGTCCCGGAGGGCACGCTCGAGCAGGCCGGCGACCCCCAGCTCGGACATCCCCGCGCGGATTTCCGGGACGGCGGTGCCGAGCGCAGCACAGGCGACTTCGGCAGCGCGGGAGATCAGCGCAACCTCTGCCGCATCCTTCCGCTCCCTCAGGCGTTCGACGAGGTCGAGCGTCGGCCGCCACTGGTACCGGGCCCCTTGCTCGAGGAGCCGCTGGAAGTCGCGGTGCAGGAGGTTTGCCGACTCGAATCCGACGACGGACAACGACTGCTGTTGCGCGAGTTGGTGCCACAGGCCGGTCCAGAGGCTCTGCGCCTCGACCGCGACGCGGACGGCGTCACCCACCTCGTGCCCGACCTGCGTCTGATAACGGAAGTCGGTGACCAGGAGGGTGTCGCGGTGCGACACGAACAGGAGGGCGCTCGTTCCCGAGAACCCGGTGAGGTACCGGATGTTGGGGAGGCTCGTGAGCAGCAGGCCGTCGAGATGCGCTGTCGTGAGC
>JACDHQ010000275.1 GCA_013820975.1 Gemmatimonadaceae bacterium | reverse complement strand
GCATCGATGATGACGGTGAGCCAGTCGGAGGCCGACATGCCCATGTCGCGCCGGCCGACTCGCGCCGTCGCCGGCAGGGTGTCGTGCATCCGCGCACCGATGTAGAGCGCCTCGTCGTCGTACAGGAACCGGATGTCGGTCGGCTGCGAGCCGGGCTGTCCCTCACTCGGGTCGTACTGCGTCAAGCGCGTGATCGGCTGCGCGCTCGCCCAGACGTCCTCGTCCAGGACGCCATCCACGCGAATGGTCGCCCTGATCCGCCGCGCCGTCGCCACCGGAGCGTCGCGCTCGTGGTCGTACGTGCTCACGGGGATCGGGGCGGGAGGCTGCGTCACCGGCTGCTGGGCCATTGCCGATGCGAAGGGGGCGAGCAGGGCGAAGGGAAGGATTCGCAGCATCGATTGACTGGTGGAATGAAACGCACGGGGCGGTGCCTAATGTCCGGCACCGCCCCGTTGGATACAACGCGCAGCGAAAAAGTTTGAAACTTCCTTACTCCTCGTCGCCCTCGCCTTCGTCCGGTCCGACACCGACCGGTTCCGTGCCGCCCTCGTCGCCCTCGGTTTCCTTGTCGTCCTCAGGCACGACGCGCGCGACGTCCATCACGAGGTCGTGGTCATCGAGGTTGACCAGCTTCACGCCCTGCGTGTTGCGGCCGGCCACGCGAATGCCCCTCACCGGCATCCGGATCGCGATCCCCTGCTTCGTGATGAGCATCAGCTCGTCCTCGGGGAGCACTTCCATGATGCTCACCGCATCGCCGGTCCTGTCCGTCGCCTTGAGCGTGATGATGCCCTTGCCGCCGCGCTTCTGCACGCGGTACTCGTCGATCGCCGAGCACTTGCCCATCCCCTTCTCGGTGACGACGAGCAGGTTGGCCTCGCGCTTCACCACGACCATCCCGATCACCTGGTCGCGCGAGCCGAGCGCGATGCCGCGCACGCCCGTCGTGTCGCGCCCCATCTCGCGGACATCCTGCTCGTGGAAGCGGACCGAGAGCCCGTGGCGCGTCGCGAGCACGATGTCGTTGGTGCCGGTCGTGATCTGCACGTCGATGAGCTCGTCGCCGTCCTCGATCTTGATCGCCTTCACGCCGTTGGCGCGCACATTCGAATACTGCGACAGCGCCGTCTTCTTCACCGTACCCTGGCGGGTGGCGAACAGCAGGTACGTGTCCTCGGTGAACTCGCGAACGGGCACGACCGCCGAGATCTTGGTGTCGGGCGTGACGTTGATGAGGTTCACGATCGGCTTGCCCTTGGCGTGCCGCGACGCCTGCGGGATCTCGTGCACCTTGAGCCAGTAGCAGCGCCCGTCGTCGGTGAAGAAGAGGATGTACTCGTGCGTCGAGGCGACGAACAGGTGCTCGACGAAGTCCTCTTCCTTGAGGTTGGCGTTGCTCAGCCCCCGCCCGCCGCGCCGCTGCTTGCGGTAACTGCTCACCGCCGTGCGCTTGATGTAGCCGGCATGGGAGATGGTGACGACCATGTCCTCCTCGGCGATCAGGTCTTCCACCGAGAACTCTCCCTGGTCGCTGGTGATCTCGGTGCGCCGCTCGTCGCCGAACTTGTCGAGGATGTGCTGCAGCTCGGCCTTCAGGAGCGCCATCCGCTTCGGCTTGGAGCCAAGCAGGTCGCGCAACTCGGCGATGATGGCGCGCACCTCGGCCAGTTCCGCCTCGAGCTTGTCGATCTCGAGCCCGGTGAGCTTGGCGAGGCGCATGTTGAGGATCGCCTCGGCCTGCCGCTCGCTGAGCTTGAAGCGCGCCTGCAGCTGGGCGCTCGCGGAGGGGGTGTCGTCCGCCGCCCGGATGAGCTTGATCACCTCGTCGATGTTGTCGACGGCAATCTTGAGCCCCTCGAGGATGTGCTCGCGCTCGAGCGCCTTGTCGAGCTCGAACTGCGCCCGCCGGACGATCACCTCGTGGCGATGCGTGATGTAGTGGACGATGACATCCCGGACGCCCATGACCTTCGGCACGAGGTGGCGCGTGGCCACGTCGGGCACGAGCGCCAGCATGATGACGCCGAAGGTGGACTGCATGGACGTGTGCTTGTACAGCTGGTTGAGCACCACCCGCGGGATCGCGTCGCGCTTTGTCTCGACCACGACGCGCATGCCGTCACGGTCGGACTCGTCGCGCAGCGCGCTGATGCCCTCGAGCTTCCCTTCCTTCACGAGGTCCGCGATCTGCGCCACGAGTCGCGCCTTGTTGACCTGGTACGGCAGCTCCGTGACCACGATCTGTGACTTGCTCGAGTTCTCGCGCTCCTCGATTACCGCCCGGGCACGCATCACGATGCGCCCGCGGCCGTTCTCCATGTAGTCCTTGATCCCCTGGCGGCCGTAGATGAAGCCGCCGGTCGGGAAGTCCGGCCCCTTCACCACCTTGCGGATCGCCTCGATGTCCGTCTCCGGATCGTCGACGAGCATCATCACCGCGGCGACGATCTCGCGAAGGTTGTGCGGCGGGATGTTCGTCGCCATGCCGACCGCGATGCCCGAGCTGCCGTTGACGAGCAGGTTCGGGAAGCCAGCCGGCATGACCGTCGGCTCCTCGAGGCGGTCGTCGAAGTTGGGCGCAAAATCGACGGTGTTCTTGTCGATGTCGCTCAGCATCTCCATCGCGATCGTCGTGAGGCGCGACTCGGTGTAGCGGTACGCCGCGGCGGGGTCCCCATCGACCGACCCGAAGTTCCCCTGCCCGTCCACGAGTGGATAGCGCAGCGAGAAGTCCTGCACCATGCGCACGAGCGCGTCGTACACCGACTGGTCGCCGTGCGGGTGATACTTGCCGAGCACGTCGCCGACCACCGTCGCCGACTTCTTGTACGGCCGTCCGGGGACGAGCCCGAGCTCGTTCATGGCGTACAGCACGCGCCGGTGCACCGGCTTGAGGCCGTCCCGCACGTCGGGGAGCGCGCGCGAGACGATCACGCTCATGGAGTAGTTGAGGAACGACTCCTTGATCTCCTCGTCGATCAGGCGCGGAAGGATGCGTTCACGGTTGTTCGGAGCGGTCATGAATCAGCGACTGAAGAGGGGTGCGCCGGGCAGGTGGGCAACCTGTGGAATTTACTTTTGTGGCTGAGTTTCTGCAAGAGCGCATGGCATATCTAAGATGTTGATGGCCAACAACTTACATGGGGCGATCCTCGCGGATCCTTCGGGGTCGATTCGGGGGTCGGCGGCGGCGCTTTCCGCCAGGGCCATTTTTGGACGCGGATGACGCTGACGACGCGGATGAACACGAATGGGGCGTCACGACGGAACGCATGACAATGATGGAAAAACTAAAAAGAGACGTCCGGTGAGACGCCTCTTTTCCGTTCCTTGCCCTGATTCGTTCACATCCGTGTCATCCGCGTGATCCGCGTCCGCTGTTTTTTTCGCTCATTCCGCAGATGACCCGATCCGCGCCAATGGCCCACTCAGAGGCCGGTAGGTCCCGGACCCGTCGGCGGCGGAAGCGGCCCCGATGGACGATCGTCATCCGCATCATCGTCGTCATCAAAGAATTCATCGTACTCGAGGTCCTCTTCCCGCTCCGCCTCGAGCTCGCGTGCAACCGCGTCGTCGCGTTCCCGGCGGTACTTCTCGTACCACTCGCGGGTCACCTCACCGGCCAGCTCCCTCGTCCCGAGGCCAAACGACAGCGCGAGCGCCAGCGCGATCGCGCCGAAGAGGATCGCGAATGCCGTGGTGACGATGTCGGTCGCGATGCCGAGCTGTTGGAGCGCCATGAAGATGGCGAGCACGATCACGCCGGTCTTGCCGATTCGCGCCAGCGCCCGCCCACCCTGCAGCGCACCGACCGACGCGGCGATCAGCCCGCCCACGAAGTTGCCGAGCACGAGGCCGACGAGGATGATCACGATCGCCGCGATCACATCGGGCACGTATCCCACGAGGTCCGAGAACACGCTGGCAAGCGACTCGAGCCCGAGCGCATTGGCCGCAATGAGGATCACCGCGAACATCACCAGCCAGAACACGAGATTGGCGAGCACCTTCACGGGATTCAGCTGCGACCCCGAGCGCTCCACCGCCTGCATCACCCCGCCCCGCTCCATCAGCTGATTGAAGCGAATCTTCCGGAGGAAGCGCTCGACGATCTTCTCCAGCACCTTTGCCAGCAGGTAGCCGGCGAAGACGATGATGAGCGCGCCGAGCAGCGCCGGGATCAGTTCGCCGAATACCTGGGAAAAGCTCGAGGACAGGCGGTCGCGGAATTCCATGGGGACGATGGGGTCGGCTGCGGTGGTTGGGAGCGTGGCTGAAAGCTAAAGCGGCCGTGGCGCATTGTCAGAGCCGGGT
>JACDHQ010000274.1 GCA_013820975.1 Gemmatimonadaceae bacterium | reverse complement strand
CCGCAAACGTTTTCATCGCCGACGGCACGCATGCGTTCGCCGACGCCGACATTCCGTACAAGTTCCAGGGGATGGCCGAGGTCGCGCCCGTTCGCATCGGGCGGGGTTCTTGGCTTGGTACGAACGTCGTGGTCTCACCGGGGGTGACGATCGGTGAAATGGTCATCGTGGGGGCGAACAGCGTCGTCACGCGCGACGTGCCGGCCCGCTCGGTCGTGGCCGGGAACCCGGCGCGCGTCGTCAAGACCTGGAACGCTGAGCACCGCGTGTGGGAGCAGCCCCCGTCATGACCCCTCTGGTGACGATCGGAATCGCAACCTACAACCGTGCCGACGGCTACCTTCGCGCGGCGCTCGCGAGCGCGCTCGCCCAAACGTACCGTCCCCTGGAGATCGTGGTCTGCGACAACGCCTCCACCGACGGTACGCCCGACCTCGTCGAAGAGATGGCGGACGAGCGTGTTCGCTACGTCCGCCATGACACCAACATCGGCGCGAACGCGAATTTCGCCGCCTGCCTCGACGAGGCGCAGGGCGAGTACTTCCTCCTGCTGCACGACGACGACGCGATCGACGGCGACTTCGTCGAATGCGCCATGCGCGCCCTCGAAGGGAGCGCGGGCGTCCAACGCCCCGGCATCATCCGCACCGGCACCCGCGTCGTCGACGCAACCGGCACGCTGCGCTCCGAGCGAGCGAACACGGCCAACAGCGGATCGATGTCGGACCTCGTCCTCGCCTGGTTCGACGGCCGCACCTCCCTCTACTTGTGCAGCACGCTCTACCTCACCAAAGCCCTGCGCGAGGCCGGTGGCTTTCGGTCGAAGCGCGACCTCTACAATGACGTTGCCGCGACCCTTCGGGTTGCCGCGGGCCACACCACGCTCGATGTTCGAGAGGTCAAGGCGACCTTTCGTCGGCATGGCGCCAACTACGGCGGCGCCCAAGCGATCGAGGCGTGGTGCGACGACTCGCGCTACCTGATCGACCTCATGTGCGAACTCACACCGGGCGACGCGGAACACCTGCGGCCACGAGCGCTCGCCTACTTCAGTCGGAACAATTACAATCGTGTGTCGCGACTGAACACCTTCACGGAACGAACTCGGGCGTACTGGCTCGTCTATCGAAGCTTTCGGTTTCGGTACTCACCGCTCGGGTGGCTTGCCCGTCGTCGGTTTCGTCGGTTCGTAGAGACCATGCGAGCCGCGCGTGGTACCGCGAAATGAGCATCATGGGGTGGGCGGCAGCCGCACACGTCGCTGATCCCCACAGTGGCCGCGGCGACCGGTGAAAGAGACGGCGACCGGTAGTATGATGATCCGATCCGCGCGGGAGATCGCCGTAGCCGCCCGGCGTGGATATGCGCGCTACATGTACCCCTCACACCTTCGGGCCGTCACTTGGCTCCGCGTCGGCCGGAAACACGCCGCGCCCATCGACCCGCTCAAGAATCTCTGGGTCGACCCTGCGACGATCGAGACGTTTCTCGAGCTGCGTCGTGACGAATTCATCCGCATGCGTTTCGTGTTCGATGTGATCGGTGGGGATTGGGACCTCCGGGCCAAACCGATCGAAGAGCACTTCATGTACCACTCATTCGTGGCTCGGTTCAAGCACGGCGCCGCGTGGGAGGAGACGCGCCTCTACGCGGTAGCACTCGAGGGCATCCGCAACGGAACGTGGCACTACCACGGCGCCCGCGACGCGTCGCAGGTGATGCAGCGCCTGGGAGACGTCGATCGCCTCTACGAACGCATTGGGCGCGTCGGGTACCGCAGGCAGGCAGAACTTGCCGATGAGGCCCCTGGACAGCCGTTGTCGCGTCGCGCCACACGTCCCCCCGAGCTCGACGAGGTCATGGTCGCCCTTGACCGGGATGGGGCGATAGCCTTCGTCGACGGCATTCATCGCCTCGCCGTTGCGAAGCTCGTCGGCGTGCCATGCATTCCCATCTGCGTATTGATCCGCCACGAGGCATGGCAGGCGCGGCGAGATCGCGTTGCCCAAGACCGCACGCCGCGGGCGACGGAGCTGTCCGTGCATCCCGATCTCGCCGGCCTCCGCCGCGGGTGACGGCGTTGCACGCCGAGGAAGCGTCCGCTATCGGCGCAGCCATTGTGTGCTCGCCAACCGAACCGAGGCTGCCGCTCACGGACGCGTGGGCGCCTCCTCTCGCTTCGGTCCGAGACCGATTCCGACGTAGCGCTCCACGCTCGCCGGATCGAGCATCCGGCGGCCGTCCACGACCAACGGCGGTGGTGCTCGACCCGCGATGAGGCTCGGCAGCTCATGGAACTCCGGCCACGCCGTCATGACCGCCACTGCGTCGACGCCCGCGACGGCCTCGGCGAGGGAGTCGTGGAGCGTACAAGCCCGATCGAGCACGGCGCGGGCGGTGATGGTCGCGATGGGATCGAACGCCCCCACGATCGCACCGGCGTCGAGCAGCGAGCGCACGACGCTCAGCGTCGCCGACGCCCGCACGTCGTCGGTGTTGGGCTTGAACGCCACGCCGAGAACGGCGATGCGCTTACCCGTCAGACGACCGAGTCCACGCTCGAGCATGTCGACGACCTGCGTGGGTTGCAGGGCGTTCACCGCCAGCACCCCGTCGAGCATCGTGCTGCCGACGCCCTGGGCGCGCGCGAAGCCCGCGAGCGCCTCGACATCCTTCGGGAAGCAGCTGCCACCGAAGCCGCAGCCAGCGGCGAGGTACGACAGCACGCCCGGTCGCACGCGGCTGCCGTCCTCGAGGATCGGCGACCAACGGCGGTCGAGCTGCAGCCCCTCCATCACCGTGCGAACGTCGACGCCGGGCAGCGTCGCCACGAGGTTGCCGATCTCGTTCGAGAACGAGATGAGCGTCGCGAGCGCGGCGTTCGATGCGTACTTGATCGCCTCTGCGGTGCGCGGCGTGGTCACGAGGAGGTCGACGCCCTCGAAGGGGGCGTAGAGCTCGCGCAGCGCCCGCTCAGAGAGCGAATCCGCCACGCCGAGCACGATCCGGTCCGGTGTCGCGAAGTCGGCGACGGCGTTGCCTTCGGCGAGGAACTCCGGGTTCATGGCGACGCCGAGCCCGTCGCCGAGACTCCTGCCCGAGCACTCGAGGAGGATCGGCGCCACCACGTCCTCGGTGGTGCCGGGGACGACGGTGCTCTTGACGACGACGACGTGTGGGGCGCCCCCGTCGCGGAGCGCCTCGCCGATCTGCCGGGCGGCCGTCTCGATGTAGCCGAGGTCGATTCGCCCGCCCGCCGATGGCGTGCCCACAGCGATCATCGTCAGGTCGCTCGCACACACGGCCGCGGCGAGGTCGGTGGTGCCGCGCAGGGTCGCGCCGGCGTGGCGGTCGAGGATCGCCTGCAGTCCCGGCTCGTAGAGGAACGCCTCGCCGCGCTCGATCGCCTCGGCCTTCGCCGGGTCGATGTCGACGCAGGTGACGATGTGCCCGATGTCGGCCAGGCAGGCACCGGTCACGAGACCGACGTAGCCGGTGCCGACGATCGTGACCCTCACGTGGGCCCAGCCGGCGCCGGCGTCCCTGCGTACCAGGTCATCGCGCGGTCGAGCCCGTCGTCGAGGCGTACCTGCGGGTCGTAGTCGAGCTCCTCGACCGCCTTGTCGATCACGGGGCACCGGCGATTCGGGTTGTCGACGAGGTAATCGCGCTCCTCGCTCGCCTGATGGACGACGCGTCCCGTGTAGCCGACGGCGTCCCGGGCCCAAGCGACGACGCGCTCGGCGAGATCGAGCATGCTGATCTCCGGTTCGCGCACGCCGATGTTGTATGGCTCGCCGTCTCGCCCGCGCACGAGCGCGCGGACATAGCCAACCATGGCGTCCTCGACGTAGCAAAAGGTCCGCGTCGGGCTTCCGTCCGAGTGCATCACCACGTCGCGACCCGCGAGGACGTTGCGGGCGAAATCCGGCAGCACCCGGCCGTCGTGGAGATTGAGGCCGGGCCCGTAATTGTTGAAGGGGCGCACGATCTTCACCGGCACGCCGTACTGCCGAGCGAAGGTGACGCTCAACGTCTCGCCGTAGCGCTTCGACTCGTCGTAGCAGGCGCGAGGACCGGTGCACGAGACATTGCCCCGGTATGTCTCGGGCGTCGGGATCATGTCGGGTGTCGGATCGCCGTAGATCTCGCTCGTCGAGAAGAAGAGGAATCCGGAGAGGGGATCGCCCGATGCCGCCTGCGCCACGGCGCGGTCGAGAAGCAACCGTAGGCCGTGCACGTTCGCGTCCATCGTCTCGAGCGGGTGCTTGCGGTAGAAGGTCGGCGACGCGATGGAGGCGGCGTGGACGACCCAATCGTGTGCGC
>JACDHQ010000273.1 GCA_013820975.1 Gemmatimonadaceae bacterium | reverse complement strand
GCCCATGCTTGGCGGGAAGGGGCCGGTCGCGACCTGGCCACGACCACGGAAGATGGCCTCGAGAAGCTGCTCACGATCGAGCGCGAGCGTGAGCGCGCGGCGGACGGACGGATCGGAGAGACCCGACACGGACCCGTTGATGCCTATGAACTCGTGGCGCACGATTGGAACGCTCTGGATCTGGACGTTGGGGTTGTTCTCCACCGCTTCGAGCTGGAACGCCTCGAGCACGACGAGGTCGAGCTCGCCGGACTGCAGGAGCGCGAGCTGCGAGTTGGCGTCGGGCGCGATGCGGTAGACGAGGGCGTCGAGGTGCGGCGTGCCGGCGAAGTAGTCGTCGAAGCGCTCGAGGCGCACGAATGCACCGGGCTGGTACTGCGCGAACTGGAACGGGCCGGTGCCGATCGGGTTGCGCAGGAACTGCGTCGGGTTGGTCAGCTCTTGCGGGGTCAGGTCGGCGAGGAGGTGCTCGGGCAGGATGTTCGCGAGGTACGCGAGCAGGCTCGGGAACGATGACTGCCGCTCACTCATCGTGACGACGACCGTGTAGTCGTCGGGCGCGGTGACCGTGTCGATGAGGCGGAAGTTGTTCCGCAGGAAGAACGGCACATCGGGGTTACGCCAGAGTCCGAGCGTGAACTCTACGTCGCTCGAGGTGAAGGGCTGACCGTCGTGCCAGGTGACGTTCTGGCGCAGGTTCAGCGTGTATGTGAGGCCGTCGTCGGACACGGTGTGGGTGTCGACCAGGTCACCCACGGGCTCGAGCGTTTCGAGGTCATAGCGGAAGAGCGTGCTGTAGAGGGCCTTGTTGACGAGGATGTTGAAGAGACCTCCAGTCAGCGGCCAAATGGGTGGATCGTCGGTAATTGGGAGGGAAAAGGTCCCTCCACTTGGTGCTTGTGCCAGCGCGACCGAGGGTGCGGCCAGCAGCGTGCACGCGGCGAGTAAGGCGATGTAGAGCTTGCACATGACAGAAACCTCCTACGAGCATCGTTGGGGCGAGATCAGATGGTGCGACAGTACTGCGCGGCCTCCTTGAGGTGGTGAACGACGGCGTTCCTCGAGCGCACCAAACGTGTCTGGAGGAAACCGAAGGCGTCGGTGTCGGGGTCGAGCCGTGCGAGCTGCCGCACGCCGTCGAGCGACGGCAGCGGCGGGAGCGGAAATGCTGGATCGTGGTCGAAGCGGTCGCCGGAGGTGAACGACACCGCCGTCAGGCGGTGGTTCACGGTGCGGATTGCAGCATTTCGCCGGGCAGCGTCCAGCGACGAGACGTCGCCAAACGCCGCTTCGAGGTCGCCCAAGGCGCCGTGGACGGGCGTAAGGTCGAGTCGATCCGCGGCGAGCGCGTCGAGCTCTTCGACGAACCCACGGATCTCGCGGAGTTGCGCCAACACGTCGAGCGGAAGGACCTCGTCGTTCAACAGCTGGGCGACGGAGTGCAGGTAGATCTTGGTGTCAGCGGTGAGGACGCTTTGGTCGGCCTTGTCGAGGAGGTCTTCTTCGGCGTGCCACCACCAGCCCATACCGCAGCCGCCGACAGCGGCACGCTGGCCCTCGGGCCGGCTCGATAGGAGCATGTAGAGCGATGCGACGCCCACGCCCCAGAACGACTGATCACCTGCGCGCATGGGGCGCTCGATCTCCGGAACTTGGCCGGTGACGACCTCCACGCTGCTGGAGACTACGGCCGCCGTTTCGGGCACGGCGCTCACGACACTGTAGTCGGTGGCGCCGAGTGCGCCCGGCGAGTCGATGTTGACGTACGCCACGCAGCGCTCGTCGAGGTCATGCCAATGATGATCGGCGTACCAGGTGGAACCGGAGTAGCGGCCGGTGGAGTGTCCTACCCACCAGGCGATACGCGCCCCGCGCCGGAGCTCGGCGCGGTGCTCGTGCAACACGCGGGCGATCTCGAGGCAGGCGACGTTGCCAGTGGCGTTGTCGGTGGCGCCGTAGTGCCATGAGTCGAGGTGTCCGGCCACGAGCACGAACTCCGGATCGCTCCCAGGAATCTCGGTCACGGGCATTCGCATGGTGGACCAGCCGGTGCGCGTGGTGCTCTGCACCGTCCCTTCGGCCGGGCCCCGCTCGAGCGCGGCACGCAGTTCGAGGCCGTCAGTGTGGCGGATGCTGATGATCGGAATGGTGGGGAGCCGATCCGCCGACTCCGGCGTTGGTGTCCCCCACACCGGGGTGACGATGCCCTCGTGGATCACGTCCTCGTCGGACGGCCACATGTGGATGTAGGCGAGTGCGCCGGCGGCCTGAGCGGCCAGCATGCTGCCGCGCGAACCGCTCTCGCTCAGCACGATCTTGCCTCCCACCGATTCGGGCGAGATCTGATTCACGGCGTCATCAGCCTTGAACATGTTCGTGCCGCCCTTGATCGAGACGAGCGGGCCACTCACACCTTCTGCAGACGTGGTCGCGCTGAAGGCGCGTGTCTTGGCGCGGATCTCGCTCGTAGCATCGCCGTGGACCACGGTGAGCGCCCCGTGCTCGGGATAGGAGAGGAAGGCGCGGTACTCGTGGACTGTGACCGGGAGACCGTACGACTCCAGCGTGCGAACGATGTAGTCGACTGCGTCGAACTCGCCCTGCGTTCCGGACGTGCGATCCCATTCGACGAGTCGTTCGAGGTGGCGCCACATCTCGTTACCGGAGACGGTGTCGAGCAGGCGTGTGGTGAGGTCGGTCAAGAGGCATCCTTTCCGCGCAGGAGGGTGACGTTGTACTCGTAATGGTCGGGGCGCACGATCGCCTCGACGTACTCGATCGGTCGGTCGTAGCCGATGAACGCCGTCCGTTTGATCGTGAGGACGGGCGAGCCGATGGGAAGCTCGAGCACGGAGGCCGCCTCGGGACGCACTGTGGCGGCACCGATGGCATCGCGGCCGTAGGTGATGTAGTACTTGTGGTTGCGCTCAATGAGCTCGTAGAGCGGCCCCGTAAAGTCCTCTTCGGGCCCGATCCCGAGCGATGCCGGCACGAAGTTGTCCATGAGGGCCAGGGGCGCGCCGGACACCAGGCGAAGCCGCACAAGGTGGAGCACCTGCTCCTCCGGCAGAAGCTCGAGCCGGTCTCGCACCTGCGAGGGGGGATCCACGATCTGCGCAGAGATCACCCGCGCTTGCGTCGGAACCCCGCGTCGGGCAAAGTCCTCCGTAAAGCCCCGGAGCAACGACGGTTGCACGGGAGGTCGGCTGCGAATGACGACGGTGCCAACTCCGGGCGTAGGGCGTATCAGTCCTTCATCGGTGAGAGCACGAAGCGCATTTCGCACGGTCGACCGGCTGACCCCGAAGCTCGTCCGCATCGCATGCTCGGTAGGCAATTGGTCGCCGACTGAGTACCTGCCCGACTCGATCTGACTCCGCAAGAGGTCGAGGAGACGCTGGTACAGCGGCATGGCGGCCGGACCATCCTTGTGCGTTTGTACGGACAATCGCGAGCTAGTATTTCCTTGCATCTCGTGCAGCGTAGGACTCAATTAAGGGGTTGTCAAGCTGTGTATTACGGCATGGCGGTACGCCTTGACACCTCATAATGAGGCTGCGACACGGAACCCCACCGTATTGTACGTACATACCAATCCCGAGCGGTACTAGCAGTCTGCTCGTAATGGCACAGCGGATGCCCGGCTTGGGCTGTGCCGCGCGGGTTCTCGTATTCGGCCGTCGAATGCGCCGTCGCAGTCCCAAAGTTGGCGGATTGTCGGTGATGTCCGGCGATGTGGTTCGCCGTGGCCACCCATACGTCATCGTGCTGCGTGACGTGATTAAAAGCTTTCGAAGCAAGCGAATCCTCTGTGGCCGACCACTGAGTACATAGGTGCACCGCAAGGTTGAAGAGCCCACCATTACTCATGAATGCCTTCCCACGCCTCGATCCAACTGTCAAAACACCGCGTTCGGGTTGGCTGGATGCCAGGACTCCGCGCTTCCTCGCAATCGAAAGTAGATCGCGTCATCGGTGGGCCACTGGACCGGCACCTCGATAAGGACGTCGACAGTTTAGGGGTGGTCGCATCTCATCAAGCTGCTGTCGTAGGAAATGCCGCGGCTGGGAGTGGATGCGGAGGAGTTGGGCTTCTTCTCCGTGAATGAGGGTGATGAGGATTGGTGCGGGGGGTTGGTCGCGGGCGCCGTTCCAGAGGTTGCGTCCGGCGTTGACGTGCATGGCGGGCCCCACGCAGGCGCTGAACTTCGGAGATGGCGAGTAGGCGCTCGGGTTACCTTCTTCGCTCGATCGGGGGTTGGACGGTGACATGATGCCGCGGTACCTAGCCAGCATATTCAAAGAGATCAACCCGGTCCATCAAACGGCCCATGCAGCGAGCAGCGC
>JACDHQ010000008.1 GCA_013820975.1 Gemmatimonadaceae bacterium | reverse complement strand
ATCGGCGATGTCGGCGTCGGTCCCGGCAGCGCCGGGCAGTGAATGGCGCTCCCCGCGACGCTGCCACCGCTGGAGCTGGCGGCACCGCATCAGGTCCTCGGCGAGCGGATCGCGAATTCGCGCATCGACTCGCCGCGCCATTATCCGGACAACGACCTCGTCGTGGTGCGCGACGTGCTGGTGCGCATCGAGCCGGTGGCCGGCTACGGGATTTCCACCTTTCCGGTCGCAGGCCCTGGCGACGCGCCCGCGCCGCGAGGCGATGGGGTCACGCCCGGGATCGATGACGGCGCCTCCGGCCACGTGCGCATCACGGGCACCGTGCTCTCCAACGGGCAGCTCGACCTCGAGACCGCGGGGCTCATCGACGTCGAGTGCGCCCGCGACGCTGGAGACCTCTACACGCCGTCCATCCGCGACTTCGGCCCCCCCACGCGATCGGATGCGCCGCGCATTGTCCACGCCGGCCCGCTTCACGGCGCCATCGCAACCGCGTGGACCGTCGACCCGGCGGGGGGCGCTGGGGCACCCTCGCTCACGGCGACGCTCTCGCTCACGGCCGGCGAGTCGTTCCTCCGCATCGACGTTTCGGGCGACCATCGCGGCACCGATCAGCGATTGCGCTTCCGCGTGCGAACGGGAATTCCGGGAGCGGAGGTGTGGGCCGATGCGGCGTTCGGGGTCGTGCGACGTGTCCCGGTCGAAGCTGATCCGCACCCGGGCGCGCTCGCGGAAAGTCCCCAGCGCACGGCGCCGCTGCACCGCTACGTGTCGCTCTTCGGCGGCGAGCGCGGCGCCACCCTCTATTCGGACGGGCTCGCCGAGTACGAGGTGTTCGACGATGGCACGGTCGCCGTCACGTTGGTGCGCGCTGTCGGCGAACTGTCGCGCCATGATATCCCCGAGCGGCCGGGGCATGCCGGCTGGCCGGCGGCGACGCCCGCTGCGCAGTGCCCGGGGCCATTCACCGCGTCGTTCGCACTCGCATTCCACCCCGGCACGCGGGACGCCGCGACGATCGACCTGATCGAGCGCACGGCGGACGACGTGCTGCTTCCGCTGGCAGGGAGTTCGCTCCGCAACGCAGTCGACGTCGAGCGGGCCACGGCAGGGGTACAGCTCGAGGGGAGGGGCCTCGCCTTTTCCGCACTCAAGGAGTCGGACGATGGCGGCTCACTCGTGCTCCGCTGCGTGAACCTCCTCGACGAGCCGGTGGACGGGCGATGGACGCTTGGTTGGCCGGCCGCCGCCGCTCACCTTGCCCGGCTCGATGAGACGCCCCTCGAGCCGGTTGCGGTCCGCGACGGGTGCCATGTCGCGTTCACTGCCGCCCCGCGTGCGGTCGTGACCATCCTCGTGCGCTAGCGAATGGGCACGCGCGCGTCGGGGCCCCGCCGCGCCAGCGATTCCTGCAGCGCGTCGCCGATGAGCGTGCAGCACACGACCGTCACCACGAGGAGCAACCCCGGAGCCAGCGACACCCAGGGCGCAGTCACGATCACCTCGCGCCCGCCCGCGATCATGTTGCCCCAGCTCGGCGACGGGGGCTGAACACCGAGTCCGAGGAAGCTCAATCCGCTCTCGAGCAGGATCGCGTTGCCCACGCCGAGGGTCGTGGCGACGACGGCCGGGGCGAGGGAGTTGGGGAGGGCATGGCGCAGCAGCACCCGCCATGAGCCGCCACCGAGCGCGATGGCCGCATCGACGTACGCGCGCGCCTGCTGTCCGAGCACTTCGGCGCGCACGAGCCTGGCGACGCCCATCCACCCGGTGGCAATGAGCACGACGATGACCGTGGTGACGCCGGGGGCCCAGAGCGCGGCGCACACGAGCAGCAGGATGAGCCGCGGCAGCGAGAGCAGCACGTCGGCCGCACCCATCGCGCCACGGTCGATCCACCCGCCACGCCACGCGGCGATGGCACCGACCAACGTGCCCGCAAGTCCGGCGACAATGGATCCTGCCACGCCGACAGCGAGCGACAACCGTCCGGCCAGCATGGCGCGGACGAACACGTCCCGGCCGAACGTGTCGGTGCCGAGCAGGTGGATGCCGTCCGGGCTGCGCGCGAACGGCGGAAGCAGGCGCCGCGACAGCACGTCGCCGATGACGAGTGGATCCTGGCTCGCCAGCAGCGGCACGAACACGACCCCGGCGACGAGTGCGGCGAGCAGGAGGAGCGGCCAGCGGGCACTCCGGATCATCGCGACCGCCGGGGATCGACGACGGGAAGCAGCAGCTCCGCGGTGAGGTTCGAGGCGATCACGATCGCCGCATAGATCGCGGTGGCGCCCAGCACGACGGGATAGTCGCGCCCGGCGATGGCAGCGAGCATCACGCGCCCCATGCCCGGCCAGGCGAAGACCGATTCCACGAACACCGACCCCGCGACGACGCCCGGAAGGGAGAGCGCGAACAGGACGATCAGCGGCGGGAGCAGGTTGCGGAGCAGGTGGTGGTACCGCACGGCGCGAGGCGCGGCTCCCTTTGCGTGGGCCGTGCGGATGAAGTCCTCGCCGCCGATCTCCACGGCGCTTGCGCGGGTGTAGCGCGCGATGCCCGCCGCGCCGACGGCGGCGAGGATCCCGACCGGGAGGATGCTGTGACGCAGCACGTCGAGGAGCGCGGCCACGCCCGTGACCGTGGCGCCAGGAGTGTGCAGCCCGAATGCAGGGAGCCGCATCGTCGCGGGCAGCCCCCAGGTCGCAGCGCCGTAAGTGAACACCGCGACGAGCGCGAGGGCGAGCCAGTAGGTCGGCGCCGCGTACACTGCGGTGGCGAGCACGGTGATCGCGCGATCGGTTCGGCCACCGGCCCGTGCCGCCTGCGCAAGCCCCAGGGGGACACCGACGAGGAAGGTCAGCAGGAGCGACGCCGCGCCGAGTCCGGCTGACACCGGCAGGGCCTCACGCAACACGGCCGCTACGGGGCGGCCCTGCGCGAAGCTCGTCCCGAGGTCGCCCTGCAGCATGCCTGAAGCCCACCGTGCATATTGGGTGAGCACGGGCTCCTCGAGCCCGAGCGCACCGCGGATTCGTGCCGCCTCCTCGGCTGTCGCGGTCGGCGGGACGAGGAACGCCGCCGGGTCGCCCGGCGCAAGCCGGACGAGCACGAAGGTGAGCGTGAGCACGAGCCAGAACAGCGCCAGCGCGCCCGCGAGGCGCTGCACCGAGCGGCGAACGAGGTCAGGGGAGGGCACGTGAGGATAATGCTGCCGTTGCGGCGCTGGTCAATCGCCTGCGCCGCATTTGGGCTGGCCTGCGTCACGGCAACGTGCGTTGCGCCGCAGCGCGCCGCGGACGTCGCGGTCTTCGCGTCCGGCGCCGACCTGGAGTCGGCCAACCCGCTCGTCACCATCCACCCGCTCAGCCGGCAGGTGCAGCGGCACATGCTGTTCGTGCCACTCGCGCGCTACGGAGCCACGCTGGAGCCTGAGCCCTATGGCGCGCGCGCGTGGACGTGGAGTGCCGACCGTCGCCGGCTCGAGCTGGCCCTCGAGCCGTCGCTTCGGTGGCACGATGGCCAGCCGACCACCGCCCATGACGTCGCCTTCACGCTCGATGCAGCGCGCAATCCCGCGGTCGGCTACATGCGCGCCGGCGATCTCGCTGCCGTGACCGCGGTCAGGGCGGTGGACGACAGCACGGTCATCATCGACTTCTCCGCACCGCAGGCGTCACTGCCCCTCGTGCTGTGCGAACTGCCGATGCTCCCGCGCCACCTGCTCGGGGCCGTGCCCCCGGAGGGGATGCGCGGTGCTCCGTTCAACCTCGCGCCGGTGGGGAATGGGCCGTTTCGATTCGTGGAACGCATCGCTGGCCAGCGGTGGCGCTTCGAGCGCAACGAGGCGTTTCCTGCGGCGCTCGGCGGGCCGCCAGCGCTCGCGGGCGTCGTGATCGCGGTCGTTGACGAGGCGACAACGAAGTTCGCGGGGCTGGCCAGCGGTGAGCTCGACGTGGCGGGAATCTCGCCGACGATGGCCTCGCTCGCGGCGCGCGATCCATCGCTGCGCGTGCTGAGCTACCCGGTGCTGTTCACGACCGCGCTCATCTTCAACGTTGGACGCGCGCCCTTCGACGACGTCAGGGTACGGCGTGCCTTCGACCTCGCACTGGACCGGGAGCGGATCGTGCGCGCCGCCGTGGCGGGCTACGCGACGGCGGCGGGAAGCCCCGCGCCCCCCGAGAATCCGCTCGCGCTCGAGTTGCGCCCCCGGCTCGATGGGGCGGCCGCCGATGCCCTGCTCGACGCCGCGGGATGGCGACGAGGCGCAGGCGGGTTGCGGACCCGCGACGGTCGCCCCTTGCGCGTCGAGTTGTTGACGGTCGGCAGCGGCGACAACGCGGTCGAGCAGCTGATCCAGGCTGACCTCGCGGCGCGCGGCGTGCGCGTGGAGATCAGGCAGGTCGAGCTTGGGACAATGCTTGCCGAGGCTCGTGCCGAGTCCCGGCGATACGACCTCCTGTACACGGGAATTCCCGGCGACCTCTCGCTCGCCTATCTCTCGGCAATGTTCGACTCGCGGCAGGCCGGCGGCGCGCTCGACTATGCCGGCTATCACACCCCGCGCCTCGACTCGCTATTCGCGCACGCGCGCTCCGCAGGAGCCGGCGAATCGCGCGATGCATGGCATGCGGTGCAACGGGAGCTGGGCGAGCAGCTGCCAGCCGCGTGGATCTACCACGCGCGGGGCGTGCAGGGCATTGCCGCCAGGCTGCAGAACGTCGAGATGGACCTGCGCGGCGAGCTCGCGACCGTGGCCAGGTGGCAGCTGGCGACGACACCGTGACGCTGCTCCTCTCGGCGGCCGAGTGGGCGGTGCGCCGGGCGCTCCTGGGCACCGCGCACGGCGCCTCCCTTCGCGCGCTTGGTGAGTCGATCGCCAGCGACCTCGACGCGGTGCTCGCGCGCCCGCTGTACATCCCGCGCGCCAAGGCCCAGCTGACGCGGGCGGGAGGCCGGTGCCCTGCAGACGGATCCCTGCTCGAGTTCGATCCGTTCGACGAGCATCATCACCGGTGCGGGACGTGTGGCGAGGTCTTTACCGGTGCTGCGCACGCGGGGTTCTGGCGCTACTGGTACCATCTCTGGCTCGCGGAGCGCGCGGTCCACGCCGCGATCCTCTTTCGGCTGCGTGGCGACCCGCGCCATGCAGACTTTGCCACGGCCGTGTTGAACGGCTACGCCGTGCGCTACGCGGCCTACCCCAATGCGGACAATGCACTCGGCCCTTCCCGGGTCTTCTTCAGCACGTACCTGGAGTCGATCTGGCTCCTGCAGCTCTGCATCGCACTCGACGCGTTGGAAGGCGAGGGCGCTGGCGACAGGGAGTTCGGTGATCGAATTCGGCAGGCGATCATCGAGCCGTCGCGCGCGTTGATCGCGGTCCATGACGAAGGGTGCTCCAACCGGCAGGTGTGGAACGTCGCCGCGCTCATGGCGGCTTCACGGCTGCTGGGCGACGACGACGAGGTGCAGCGTCTCGCCGACGCACCGTCGGGACTGGCTGCGCTGGTCGCGAATGGCTGCCTCGCCGATGGCAGCTGGTACGAGGGCGAGAACTATCACATGTTCGCGCACCGCGGACTCTGGTACGGCGTCACGATCGCCGAGCGGGCCGGTGCGGCCATCGCGGCTGGCGTGCGCATGCGATTCGACGCCGGCTTCCTCGCACCGTTCCTCACCATGCTGCCGGATGCGACGCTGCCCTCGCGCCGCGATTCGCAGTACGCGATCTCGCTCCGCCAACCGCGATTCGCCGAGCACTGCGAACTGGGGATCGCGCGGCTGGATGATGCGCATCTGGCCGGCATCGCCGCCATGCTCTACGAGGCGAAACCCGACGTTCCTCCGGGCGACAATGGGCGCCAGCGCAGCTCGGCGGACGTCGAGCGGAATCTTCCTGCCATGCGACTGGGTCGGGCCGACCTCGGGTGGCGGTCGCTGCTCTTTGCCCGTCCGGAACTGCCACCCGTGCCCCCCTCGACGCCACGCTCGGTGCACCTGGCGGGGCAGGGGATTGCCGTGTTCCGGCGCGACGAGGGACGGGTGTACGCTGCCCTCGACTACGGCGAGTCGGGAGGCGGGCACGGTCACCCGGATCGCCTCAACCTGCTGCTCGTCGATGGGCCGGTCCGGTGGCTCGACGACATGGGCACCGGTTCCTATGTCGACCGGTCGTTGCACTGGTATCGCAGCACGCTCGCGCATAACGCGCCGCTCGTGGATGGTGTCTCGCAACGACGCGTATCGGGCGCACTGCTCGCGTATGACGAGCGCGGGGCCGCCGGCTGGATCCATGCCCGCGTCGCGTCAATCGCGCCGGGAGTCGTCGTCGAGCGCATCGTCGTCGTGATGCCGGATTACGTGATCGACGAGGTACAATGGCGCGCCGATCGTGAGGTCGTGTTCGACCTGCCGAACCACGCTCAGGTCGGCATGATCGACGAGGACGGATGGAGCGCGGCTGCGCTTGCCGGAGGCGACGGTCTCGAGGACGGCTTCGACTTCGTGACGGAGGCGCAGCGACGCGCTGTCGCTGCCGGCGTGCCGCTCCGGCTCGGCGCGCGCGACGGCCGCCGGATGCGGCTGGACGTCACCTGTGACGGGGCATCAGAGCTGTGGCGGCTCACTGCGCCCGGCGCACCCGGTCGGGGCCTGCACCGGTTCCATCTCCTTCGGACGCGCGCGCAGGTGGGGCGCATCAGGTCGGTGTGGAGCTGGTCCGAGGCGGACCGCTTCGATGTCGCATTCGAGGAAGGCCGCGTGTCGGTACGACGCGGCGACGGGACGGCCGAGGTGCATGCGCTGCACGCGGACGGGTGGACGGTCGACCTTCAGGCTGGCCCCGCGCGCAGCAGCATCGCACTCCGCGGGTATGCAAGTCGCGGTACGGTGGTACCAACCTCCGGGGATGGTCGCGGGTTCGCGGATCAGGGATCGCCACGCGGCGTGGATTCCCGGGACGAACCGCGGGCGGGCGCGAAGCCGCGCGCCTTGCCATTCACCGCGCGCCTCGGCGAGGCCGACTACCGCCGGTCGGAAACCTCCTGGATGGACGCCGGCTGTCCCGAGGCGACGGTCACCATGTCGGCGGCGGGAGGCCAGCTCGACGTGGAGGTGCGCGTCTTGAAGCGGGAGCCACTCGTGTTCGTGGGCGACGGGCAGGAGAATCTGCTCGACAACGAACCCGCAGAGATCAACGGCGACGGGATCCAGCTCTACGTCGTGGCCGCGGACATGCCGGGGGGATGGACGATCGTTCCGGTGAAGGAGTCGGACCGTGCCCGTGGGCGTCGTGTCCGCGGCTGGGAGGCGCTCCCGTTGCGCGACGCTTCCTGGTGCGCGTCGGATGACGGGTACGTCATCCGGGTATCGGTGGAGCTCCCGCCGCCTGCGCTGGGCGGCATCGCGCACGTCGGCGTCCTCGTCAACGAGACCGCGCCCGGCCGCGCCCGCCGCCGGGGGCAACTCGTGCTGGGAGGGGCGGAAGGCGAATGGGTGTACCTGCGCGGCGACCGCATCGATCCGGCGCACCTCCTCGCCGTCCGGCTGCCGGCCGGCCACCTTATCTTCTGACCCCGTGCCCGAACTCACCTCCCGTCGCGATGTCGCTCCTCGATAACGTCACCGTCGTCCTCTACGAACCCCAGAACCCCATCAACATCGGTGCGGCCGTCCGCGCGATGAAGAACATGGGGGTCACGCAGCTGCGCCTCGTGCGCGGCGTGGAGTTCGATCCCTACCGCGTCGAGGGCATCGCACACGGCACGATGGACATCATCGAGCGCATCGAGCGCTTCGACGACTTCGATACCGCGGTGGCCGACTGCGTCACCATCGCCGCGTTCACCGCCCGCCGCCGCGCCGCCAAGTGGCGGATCGTCGATCCGAAGGAGATGGCCGGCGACCTGCTCCTGCATGCCCCCGAGGGACGCGTGGCCGTCGTGTTCGGCCGCGAAGACCACGGACTCCCCAACGAGGTCGTGGACCGCGCGCAGGTCGTCGTCACGATCCCGACGACCGATCACGCCTCGCTCAACCTCGCGCAAGCCCTGCTCATTGCACTGTACGAGCTGCACCTCGCTGCAGGCGATGCAACCCGCACGCTGCCGCCGGCCCGCAAGGAGACGCCACCGCCGACCGTTGGTGTACTCGAGGAGTACTACCGCGTCGTCGAGGAGTCGCTCACCACGATCGAGTTCTTCAAGGCTCGGAATGCGGAAATGGTGATGCGCAGCATCCGCGCGATCACCACCCGCGCGGCGCCGGACTCGCGCGAGCTCTCGCTCCTCCGCGCCGTAGCCTACGAGGTGATCAACTTCGTCGCGCGCGCGCGCGGCGAGCCGACGCCGGCCCAACGCCCCCGCAGGAGTTCGTGAGCCGCGCGCGCCCCAGCCTCCGTTCCCCCGTCGCCGACTCCCGACTCCCGACTCCAACCGCATTCAACATGGTTTTTCGCAAGCTCTTCGGCGCATCGACCCCTGCGCCTTCTCCGGCAGCCGCGGATTCGCCTGCCTCGGATGCCGAATCGCAGTCGCCGGCCAGCGAGGACGCGGGCCAGGACGCCGATTTCGAGGACGCCGAACGCTTCGGGGATGCGGAGGAGATGGATCGTCCGGACTGGGGTGCCCGGGCCGCGGCCGTGCTCCCCACCGGGGCCTCGACGGGCAGCAAGCGGCCGTCCGCGCTCCATGGCGAGGGCGGGGAAGGGCCGCTGCACTTCGTGCGGGCGTCCGGGTGCCACGTCACCGACACCGACGGCCAGACCTTCGTCGACTGCACGATGGCCCTCGGCGCTGTTGCACTCGGCTATGCGGAAAAGCGCGTGCTGGCGGCGGCGGTGGACGCGGCGAGCCGCGGCAATGTCGCCGCGCTCTCGCCGGTCGAGGAGGTCGAGGTGGCCGAACGGCTCTGTGACCTCGTGCCCTGCGCCGAGCAGGTGCTCTTCATGAAGACGGGTGCCGAGGCGGTGAGCGCGGCCGTTCGCCTGGCGCGTACGTACACGGGACGAGACGTGGTGATCGCATCCGGCTATTTCGGATGGCATGACTGGGCGAGCGATGCCGAAGGGGTTCCCGCCGCCGTCCGCGGCGACGTCGTGCGCATACCGTTCGACGACATCCCGGCGCTGGAGGCGGCCGTCGCGCGTGCCGGAGCCCGCTTGGCTGCGATCGTGCTCGAGCCGGTCGTCGAGCGCATGCCGTCGGCGGCGTGGGTGCAGCGTGCCCGGGCGTGCTGCGATGCGGCAGGCAGCATTCTCATCGTGGATGAGATCAAGACGGGGTTTCGGCTGCGCCCGGCCGGCTATCAGGAGCTCAGCGGCATCACCCCCGACCTCGCCACCTTCGGCAAGGCGATGTCGAATGGATTCCCGCTGTCGGCGGTGCTCGGCCAGCGGGACGTCATGCAGGCGATGCGACGCACGTGGATCTCCTCGACGCTCGCCAGCGACTCGGTCGCCCTCGCGGCTGCCGGTGCGGTGCTCGACTGGCATGTCGAAGCCGACGTGTGTGCGACGCTCGCGGAAACGGGGGCCGAGATCCGATCGCGCGTGGATGCTGCGCGCGAGGCGAGTCGCTGCTCGGGGGTGCGCATCGCCGGCGAGGATCCGATGTGGCTGATGAAGTGGGACGACCCTGCCGACGAGTCGCTCTTCATCTCGGCGGCATTGCACGCGGGGGCGCTCTTCAAGCGGGGCGCATATAACTACGCAGCGATTGCGCATGACGCCGCCGCCATCGACGTGATCGAGCGGGCCGCGAGCGAAGGCTTCATTGCCGTGCGCGATTCGGCGGCCCGCCGTGGCTGACGCGGGTGCGCCGCCGTCGCGTGAAGGCGAGGCATCGCGCCTGATCGACGTGCATGCGCACTTCTGGCATCGCGATGCGGGTCGGTCCGACTGGGCAGCGCTGAATGACGCCCGATTCCGCGCGGGCGACCGGATGGGAATCGCGGTGCATGTCGCCTCCGTCCTCGGCAGCTACGGCTTCACGTCGCCCACCTACTTTCCGTCACCCCGGGACGTGGCGCTCGGCAACGATGCAATGCTCGCGCTCTGCGACGCCGAGCCGGAACGGGTGCGGATGTACGTGACCGTCAACCCGAACCATACGGCGCATGCCCTCGCCGAGGTCGAGCGTTGTGCTGCCCGCGGCGCGATCGGCATCAAGCTGCTCGCAAGCCGCCGTGCGGATGATCCGCTGCTCGACCCCATCGCGGACCTGGCCGCGGAGCGCGGGCTGCCCATCCTGCATCATGCGTGGCAGCACCGCCGGCACGACTGGCCGTCGCAGGAGGCGAGCGATGGCCTCGATCTCGCACGCCTCGCCGCACGCCACCCGGCCGCGACGATCATTTTGGCGCACATCGGTGGCGGCGGGGACTGGGCGCACACCCACGCTGCCATCGCCGACGTCCCCAACGTCGTCGTTGACCTCTCTGGCAGCGGAGTGGACCGCGGAATGCTCGACGCGACACTGGGGGCGATCGGCCCCGAGCGCATGCTCTGGGCGTGTGACGTCACGATGGAAACCGGCCTCGCGAAGCTGCGTGCGCTCGAGGTCATCGGGCTCGAGCCGGAGCGGCTCGAGCTGGTGAAGTGGGGAAACGCCATGCGGATCTTTCCCGACGGAGCGTTTCCGGAGTTCGCAGGTTCGGCAACGGAGCCCGCACCCCGCAATCCGCGGCAGGGTCCCGCAGCCCACACGCCGCAGTCGGTCACAGCCCGTCGCCGGAACTCGGCATGATCGACGTCAACACCCTCGTCGGCCCATACCCGTTCCGCTACACCCCGCACCCGGATCCCCAGATCCTGGCGGGGGTGCTCGAGCGCGAGGGCACACGAGAAGCCTGGGTCGGCCACCTCCCCTCGGCATTCTGGCGTGATCCGTCGCCCGGCAACACCGAGCTCTATACCATGCTCTTGCCGTTTGCGGGGCTCTTCCGTCCCGTTCCGGCGGTCCGCCCCGACTGGCCGCGCTGGGAGCACGCACTCGACGCCGCCGTCACCGCTGGAGCGCCGGCCGTTCGGCTCTATCCGCAACAGTGGACGCTGGGCCCGGGCGATCAGCGCCTGGCCGCAATCACCGAGGCGTGCGGCGACCGCGGCCTCGTGGTGATGCTCACGGTACGGTTCGAGGACCTCCGCCAGCGCGGTCCCCTCGACGTGGCTGGCGACCTCCCGGCCGCCACCGTCCGCCATCTCGCGCGTGTCAACGGGCGCACCCGAATCATCGTGACCGCCGCCGGCAGGGACATGATCGAGGAAGTGCACTGGGGGCTGACTCCCGACGAGCAGTCGCGGCTGTACTGGGACATCTCGTGGATCTGGGGACCCCCGGAGGATCACCTCGCGAAGCTCTATCGGTCGATCGGGGCCGGGCGCTTCGTCTTCGGCACGCAGTGGCCCCTCCGGCTGGTGCAGACGCCGCGGGCGAATCTCGAGCTGCTTCCGGATGACCTCGCGGGGATGCCGCTTGCAAATCCCGACGACATTGCTCGGGATGCAATGGATGCCACGCGGCGATGAGTTCTCATTCGTGCGTGGTCCATTCGTGCCGCTGAACCGCACGTGGACCGCATGCAGGTCTTGCGTCACCCGATGCACGTTTCGCCTATGAAAACCCAATGGGAGCGCGCAGCATGGCGGTGGTCGGATCCGTGTCGTGAGCGGCGCGCCGGGCCGGTGCTGACCGCTTGCGTCACGATGCCGGCATGGTGAGATTCCCTCGCTTGTGCAGGCCTTGTGAACCGATTCACAAGTCGAACCCCACCTTTACATCCCGCGATGTCGACTCGAAGCAAGTGGACCGCGATTCCGGGGCTCCTCGCCCTGGCCATCGGCGCCGTGCTACTGTCGGCCTACAGCGGCGCCTCCTCCGCGGAGGGCCGTGGTCCAGCGCAGCCAATCGACTTCCCGCACCCTGTGCATGTGCAGCAGCTCGGCCTGAACTGCCTGTACTGTCACAACGCGGCGAACAAGTCTCCTGACGCGGGCATGCCTGCCATGTCCACCTGCGCCGGCTGCCACAACGCCGCTGCCGTCACGCCGAAGCTGCGCAAGATCGGCGATCGCGACACGACGACGAGCGAGTCGCTGACGAAGCTCTTCGAGTACATGGACGTCACGGGGGGCGGCGCGAACATGAAGCCGGTGCCGTGGGTCCGCATCCACAAGGTGCCCGACTACGTGCAGTTCCCGCACATGCGCCACGTCAATGCGGGCGTCACCTGCCAGAGCTGCCACGGCAAGATTCAGGAGATGGACCGCGTCTACCAGGCCGCGTCGCTCAACATGGGCTGGTGCGTCAACTGCCACGTGCAGGGTTACGACGCCGCCGAAGGGCGCAAGCTCACCCCCGCCTCCGACAGCTCCGCGGCACTCGTGCCGCCGATGGCCGCGCCGCATGGCGTCGCCGCCGGCGCGACGCCTCGCAACACGCCGAGCTTCACGGCTGAACGCAAGACGGCGCGCTACGACTGCGCCGTCTGCCACTACTGAGATCCGAGCCGCATGAGTGATAGCGCGCAGCCGACCGGCATCAGGCGCCGCACCTTCCTCAAGGTGCTCGGTGCCACTGGTGCAGCCGCCGCGACGACGGGGTGCAGCCCCGACGACGTCGGCAAGCTCATTCCCTACACAGTCTCCCCCGATCAGACGATCGCCGGCGTTTCCACCTATTACGCCACCGTCTGCCGGGAGTGCTCCACCGCGTGCGGAATCATCGCCGAGACGCGGGACGGGCGCACGACGAAGCTGGAGGGGAATCCCGCTGACCCGATGAGCCGCGGCGCGCTGTGTGCGCGCGGACAGTCGGCGGTGCAGGGCCTCTACAATCCCGATCGCTTCCGCGGCCCCATGCAGCGGCAGGGCGACAGCTGGCGCAGCATCACCTGGGACGAGGCGACCACGCTCGTGGCGCAGCGGCTCTCGACCGGCGCTGCGAACGGCGTCTTCATCAACCAGCACGAGTCGGGCAGCTTCAACGCCTTCCTCGAGCAGTGGCTCCAGGGTGCGGGGATGCGCCCCCACCTCAGTGTGGACTTCGAGGCCGATGATGCCGCGATGCAGGCGCACCGCGAGGCGTACGGGGTCGCATGGCCGCGCTTCGACTTTTCCGCGGCGCGGCTCATCGTCTCGTTCGGCGCTGACTTCCTCGACGGCTGGGGCGCGAGCGTGCCGCAGCAGCTCGACTTCGCCGATGCGCGCGCCAAGTTCCAGGACGCGCCCCGCTTCATCCATGTCGGCCCGCGGCGGTCGCTCACGGGTTTGAACGCGGACCAGTGGATTGGCTGCCGGCCCGGCTCCGAGCTCGCGATCCTCAACTTCCTGCGCGGGCAGGGCACCGCTGACCAGGCGGCGCAGGCTGCTGGCGTCAACGCGACCGAGCTGCAGTCGCTGGCCGCCGAGCTGCGAGCGGCCCAGCCGGCGCTCGTCCTCGCCGGCGTTGGCACCGACGATGCCCTCGAAGTTGCCCGCGCCGCGAGCGCGCTCAACCAGCAGCTCGGCGCCGTGGGTACTACGATCCGCACCGACCAGCCCGTTGTCGCATACGACGGGATGACACCGCTGCGCGACCTGCTGGCGACGGTGGAACAGATGCGCGCCGGCCAGGTGCCGGTGGCGTTCATCCGCGGCACCAACCCGGCGTACTACCTGCCAAAGGCTGCCGACTTCGCCGGCGCGCTCGCGCGCGTCCCGTTCAAGGTGTCGTTCTCGCTCTACCCCGACGAGACCACTGAGCTCTGCGACCTCGTGCTCCCCGACCTGCACGCGCTCGAGAGCTGGGGGGATGCGCAGGCGACCCGCGGGATGATCGCGCTGCAGCAGCCGGCGATGGATCCGGTGTTCACGGACACGCGCGCGACCGCCGACGTGCTGATGGCGATCTCGCAGCGGCGGACGGCGCCGGCTCCCACGGCGACCGCCGGCGCAGCGCCGCCCGCGACCCTGCAGAACAACTACCGCACGTGGCTGATGTCGCGCTTCCCGGGCGGCACGCAGGCATTCGCAGCGGGGCTCACCACCGGCCTCGTGAGCGGTAATCTCCCGGTGCGGACGGCGGGTGCCGGCACGCAAGCCACGGCCGTGCGTCGCCCGACCGCGCTCTCGCAGCAGCAGGGCGACTTCTTCC
>JACDHQ010000272.1 GCA_013820975.1 Gemmatimonadaceae bacterium | reverse complement strand
CATGAGACCAGTATGCCCGAGAGGAGGCCCTCGTGCTCGCCAACATCCGCCACGAGCGCTTCGCTCAGGCCATCGCCCGAGGCAGGGCGGCCAGCACGGCATACATCGAAGCCGGATATGCCGCTCGCGGCCGCAGCGCCGAAGTCGCCAGCTCTCGCCTGTTGAGAAATGTTGAGGTCGCAGCACGCCTTGAAGAACTCGCGGCGAAGCTCGAGACCGCCAGCATCGCAGACGCGGAAGAGATCCAGCGCTTCTTCACGAGCGTGATGCGCGGCCAGCTCCCGGACGGCACGGTGCTCACCGAGGATCACGTCACGAAGGACGGCGTCACGGTCGAGGTTCGCGTTGCGTTCAAGGATCGCGTGAAGGCCGGAGAGTTGCTCGGTCGCGCTCGCGGCCTGTTCAGCAGCACGGGCGCTGATGCCGAGGGTGAGCTGCTGGCGATCGCGCAGGCGCTGGCGAATCCCGTGGGCGGCCGCGCGCCGCCGAACTAGCGCATGGACTGGCTGTTCAGCGAGAAGGCAGCCGCGAGCATCCGCGAGAGCACCTCGCGCCTGAACTTCTGGCACGGCAGCGTCCGGAGCGGGAAGACGATCAGCAGCATCATCCGCTGGATCACGTTCATCGCGAGCTCGCCGGCCGACGGGCATCTGCTCATGGTCGGCAAGACCGAGCGGACGCTGAAACGCAACGTTCTCGACGAGATCGAGCGCATCGTCGGATCCCGAGCGTACAAGCACATTGGCGGCGCCGGCGAGGTCTGGATTCACGGCCGCCGCGTTCTACTGGTCGGAGCGAACGACGCCCGGGCGGAGTCGAAGGTTCGCGGTCTCACCCTCGCCGGCGTCTACGTCGACGAGATGTCGCTGATCCCCGAGCCTGTCTTCCGGCAGCTCACCGCACGCATGAGCGTTCGCGGCGCGATGCTCTTCGGCACCACGAACCCGGATGGGCCGTATCACTGGCTGAAGACGGCGTACCTCGATCGCGCGGATCTCGATATGCGCTTGTGGCACTTCGGCCTCGACGACAACCCCGCTCTCGACGCCTCCTACGTCGCGAACTTGAAGGTTGAGTACGGCGAGGGCAGCCTCTGGTACAAGCGCTTCATTCTCGGCCTTTGGGTCGCGGCGGAGGGAGCCGTCTACGACTTCTTCAATGAACGCGAGCACACGCTCCTCGAGCTGCCCGATCGGGCACCCGACCAACTCGATCTCAGCGTCGACTACGGCACGAGCAACGCGACCTCGGTGGGCGCGTACCTCTCCTGGAACGGCGTCCCCGACGCGGGCTTGCGCGCGGTGCGGCACTCCGGCTGGTACTACGACGGCCGAGCGACCGGCAGGCAGAAGACCGACAGCGAGTACGGGCAGGAGATCGCCGAGTGGGCGAAGGGGCTCCCGCGGCCTGTGCGGCACGTGTTCCTCGATCCGAGCGCGGCGAGCCTCAAGACGGAGCTCAAGCGCAGAGGCTTCTCCGTGCGCTCCGCGAAGAACGACGTGATCGACGGGATCCGGACTCAGGCGAAGATGCTCCGCAACGGTGAGTACCGCATCCGGCAGGACGCATCGAACGCCGAGTGCATCCGCGACTACGGCGCCTATCTCTGGGACACCCGAGCGCAAGCGCGCGGTGAGGACAAGCCGTTGAAAGCGAACGATCACACGAAGGACGAAGAGCGCTACTACCTGCATACGATCTTCGGTCAGCCGCAGCGTCGCGCGCCGGCCGTGAGCCACAGCTTGAGCGACTTCGCGTGAGAGGAGCGTGCCCGTGAGCATCAACGACCTCATCCGTCAGCAGCTCGCGCGTCGCGAGCACCTCCGCGCGCTCGAAGAGTTCATCCTCACCGACCAATGGCAAGGCGGCGACGGCTGGACGGGACCGCACCCCGTCGACCTACCCAGCGGCACCAAGCGGGATATCACGACACTCATCGAGCGGCAGTTCGTGAGCCGCAACATCCTCGCTGAGGTCGTCACGCGGCATAGGGACGGCGTGGTGGGTCTGGAGCCGCGCTGGGAGTTCGCGCAGCGCACGGGCCGCAAGAAACTCACGGACGAGGCTGAGGCGGCGCTCACGAGCTGGTGGGACGACACCGGCATCCCCGCCGTGCTGCAAGCTGCTGTGCGGACGCTGTTGTTCAGCGGCGAGAAGGACGGCAAGCGGCACATCGTCGGTCCCGGCCGTTCTCCATTGCGCATGCACATCCGCTCCCGCAGCGTGGATGACTCCGGTCGAGTGCCGCGCCGCGCGTCGCTCGAGGAGGCCCTCGCCGACATCAGCGTGCACGCTGCCGCGCCGTACGCAGCCGGCATCGTCCGGAACGAGGACGGTGACGCGATCGCTACGCACTACGCCTACGGCGCTGGTGACGACGCTCGCGTCGAGGTGACCGGCGTCGCGTGGGTGCTGCGCTCGAACGGCTTCACGGTGCCGAGCGAGTACCCACCGGACGCGACCGTGGTGCTGGTGCTCAAAAAGAACGGCGACGTGGTCGATGACGCCGGGTACGCGCTCGGCGGCCGCCTGCTCATGCACGAGATGGAGCGCGAGCCGCTCGTCACGCCCGCCGCCATCAGTCAGCAGAAGCTCATCAACAAGGCCTACACGATGATGAGCCACAACCTCGACATCGCCGGCTTCACCGAGCGCACGCTCTTGAACGCGCAGATGCCCGGCCACTACGTCGACGAGGCCGGCCAGCGCGTCAGCTCAGACGACGGCGGCACGTTCGTGCCTGATCCGCTGCACGTCGGTGCGGGCGCCACGAACTTCTTCGCCGGCATCGCCAGCGTCGACGATAACGGCGTCACGCGCTACGCGAACCCCAGCGTCGTGTACCGCGATCCCGTGAACCCCGAAGCGTTCACGCGCACGATCGACGCCGCCGAGATCGCGGTGCTGAAGGAGGCGAAGCAACTGCATGTGGCGCTCGCTGGTGATGGTGTCGCGAGCGGCGCGTCGCGGATTCAGGCGGCGAATGATTTCGTCGGCAGTCTCGAGACGACGGCGGTGGAGGTGCAGAAGGCCGTGCGGTGGGCGCTGGATACCGCCCTTAGCCTCGCGAGCGTGCTCATGGGCGCCCCAAGCCGGTACGAGGAACTCCGGCCGGTCGTGACCGCCAGGCTTTCCGCTGTGCAGCCGACACCCGAGGACGTGAAAGCGACGATCGATAAGAAGATCGCGGGTCTCGTGAGCCGACAGACGGCCATGAGCGAGGTCGGCGTCGAGGACGTCGACGCGGAAATCAAGAAGATCGCCAGCGAGACCGACACCGTAACTGGCGAGGGAATGCCGGTGGCGGGTGACGAGATCAGCCTGCGCGACAGGGCGGAGGCGTTCGCGGTCCTGTTCCGCGCCGGCATCGGCCCGGAGAGCGCTTTGCGCACCGCCGGCCTCACCGAAGCTGAGCACACTGGCGCCGCACCGATCACTCTCCGACAACCCGAAGACGCCGCGTAGGCGCTGGAGGGGCCATGACTTAGTGTTCGCGGGCGCTGTTCGAGCGCGACCCGCCAGAAGCGGACGAAGCCTAACTTCACCACAATCCATCGTTCGACCAGCCCCGCCCTACCGGCGGGGCTCTTCCGTGGCGTTCCGAGGCACGGGCCTCGGTCGTAAGCCCAACCACCCCATCGTCGTACCCGCATGGGCGGGGAGCACACCACGCACGGGCGTGGGAGAAGGAGCATCGTGGAACCCCAAGAGCAGATCGCGCAACTGAAGCAAGACCTCGCGGACGCGAAAGCCGAAGTCACGAAACTCAAGAAAAGCCTCGACACCCGCGAGAGCGACAACAAGGAAGCACGCGACCGGCTCAAGGAGCAGGACGCCACCATCACCGACCTCCAGTCCAAGCTCCCGAAGGACGGCCAGACCATCCTCGAGGGAGCCGACGCCGCGGCATGGGCCGCGTACCGAGAGCTCGGCGCACCCGACGTCCTCACTCTCAAGATCGGCGATTACGACCGCGCCAACACGGAAGCATCGGCCCTCAAACGTAAAGCGCTCGTCGACAAGGTCGCTCGCGACCCGCAGAACGAAACCGCTTACCGCTACAAGCCGAGCGTCCTCGAACGCCTCCTCGTTGACGCGACCCTCACGGTCACCGACAAGGGCGAGCAACTCGTCAAGGTCGGCGACATCGAGAAGCCGCTCGACAAGTGGCTCACCGAGGACCAACACGACTTCCTGCCGGCCCTCCAAGTGCAGACCGGCACGCCAGCCGCGCGGCAAGCGGGAGACAGGCGCGGTCCCGCACCCACCGTCACCACCGAAGAGATCGCCCAACGCAAGCGCCAGACGGGCGAGTACAGCATCTAACTCCAGCAGTGAAAGGAACCACTCATGGCACTCGTAACACGC
>JACDHQ010000271.1 GCA_013820975.1 Gemmatimonadaceae bacterium | reverse complement strand
GCGTAGTACATCTGCACGGTGATCGACTGCTGCGCCGAGCGCAGGTCCTGCCAGAGCACCGGGTAGGTGCCGTCGCCGTCGAGCAGCTGCGTCACCTCGTTGCCCGGCTCGAGATGCACGCCGGTGAAGAGCTCCAGCGTCCGCGCAAACGATTCATGCGCGATGCTCGGCGGCCGCTGGTCCGCGTCCGCCGAGAGGACGATGCTGACCGGCGTCCCCCGGGTGACGCTGAGCAGCCCCACGAGCGCGAAGACCGCGACGAGGATGCCGAGCAGGATGAGCGACAGCCGGGACAGCAGTTTCCTGGTCACGATCGGGTTTTCCATGGAAGTGGCGTACGGAGCAATAACACGAAGGGTGCCACGGCAGCAGCCTCCGGTGCATCTTTGCGCATCATGCGTAAAGTGCTCGTCACTGGCATCGGCCGCCCCGGCCAAGTCGGGGAAGTGGTCACGCAGCTGTTTGCCGACGCCGGCGATCACCTGCTGCTGGTCGATCGCGAGCTAGGCACATCCCGCGAGCGGGCGGCAGCCCTCGAGGCGGCCGGTGCCAGCGCCTCTGCCTACGCGGCCGACCTCGCTGACCCCGCTGCGGTCGAGCAGCTCGCCCTCGAGGTGGGAGAGGCGCACGGCAGGGTCGATGCGCTCATTCACCTTGCCGGTGGCTGGCAACCCGGAGCGAAGGTGGCCGACAGCACGGCCGAACAGTGGTCACGGATCCTCGCGATCAACCTCATGACTGCCGTGAACACTGCCCGGAGCTTCGCACCACTCGTGCGCGCCGCGAGGGGGGCGTTCGTATTCGTGGCGTCCGAAGCGGCACTCCCCGGTGCCACCGTGGCGGGGATGGCGGCCTACGCCACCGCCAAGCAGGGGGTCGTCACGCTCATGCGCGCCCTCGCCGCGGAAGAGCGAGCGCACGGCGTGCGCGCCAACGCACTCGCCCCAGCCGCCATCCGCACTGCCACCAACGAACGCTCGATGGGTGCCGACATCGCGTACGTCGAGCGTGAGGCCGTTGCCGATACGGTGCTCTGGCTCTGCTCGCCGGCGGCCACGGCGGTCACCGGGCAGGTCATCCAGCTCGTCCCATCCGCGACCGTCCGGAGCCGGTGAGCGCCCCCGCCCGCAGGCGATCCTCCACACGGACCGTCCTTGCGGACCGGGCGCTCGAGGCACTCCCCCTCTTTCGCCTCAGCGACTCCGCGCAGGGCGAGGAGCACGCGATCCAGTTCACGCTCGACGATGGTGCCCGCTGGCGCGTGCTCCCCAGCCCGGGCGACCGCCTGCCTGGCACCTTCGACCAGGATGTCCATGTCGCACTTCTCGGGCGCTTTCAGGAAGCCGGGTATCCCGGCGACGGCGTGCTCTCGTTCACGTTGCACGCCTTCCTCCGCGGGATGGGACGCCGCGCCGACGGGCGCACCTACGAGCAGCTCCGCTCCGCCCTCACCCGCCTCGAGCGAACGACGCTCGAGAGCACTGGCGCCTACTTCAGCGCGGCCGCAGGTGCGCGGATCGACACCAGGTTCTCGTTGCTCACCGCCGTCGCCATCGAGCGCCGTCGTGCAGCCGACGCCGACCAGCTGGGCCTCTTCCCGGGAATGCAGTCCGGCGAGCCAGGGATCGGCCGTGTGACCCTGGCACCGCTCGTTCGGGAGAATATCCGGGCACGCCATACGGTGATGCTCGCCATCCCGAGCTATCTCGAGCTTCCCTCCCCCGTCGCGAGGCGCCTGTACCGGCTGCTCACCGTCGTCCGGGCCGAAGGGCGGCTCTACTGGCAACTACCGCTGGAGCGGCTCGCCGAGCAACTTCCCCTCGTGCAGCGCTATCCCTCGCACCTCGCCCGGGTCCTGCAGCCCGCGCACGAGATGCTGCTCGACTGCGGACTCGTGCGCGCGGCCGAGGTGCGGCAGGACGCCGGCGGCTGGATCGCGGAGTACGCATTCGGCGGGTCGGGCTAGGCTGCCGGTTCAGGTGTTGTAAGACTCCGCTGCCCGTTGGTGACGGCGAGGGTCTCCGGAGCATCTTATGAGCGTTCCCGGTGTACTTCCCTCCATGACTACGAAGCTCGAAAAGCCGATCAGGCGGGAAATCGAGATCGAGGGGGAGCCGTACACCGTGACGATCACGCCTCAGGGGGTTCGCCTCACCCGAAAGCGCTTCCGGTCGGGAAAGGCGGTCTCCTGGAAGTCGATTCTCGACGGCACCAGAGGCTCGGCACCGGCCGACACCCGCCCGGCGACCGGATAGCTCGGGCCGGCCGGCGGGCTGGTCCGTCGGCTGGTCGCATTTCTGCACTGCTGCTCGGCACGCCCCCGAGCGTTCTTCACCATCTGCCGCAGGACCTTTCATGCGTCGCAATCGTCCGCTGCTCATCGCCGTCGTCCTCGCGCTCCCGATCCTCTCGGGCGGCGCGCTCCTCCAGTCGCGCGCCGACCGGTCGGGACCCGAGCTCCTCGACCAGGTGCTCGGCATCGTCTCGGCGCGCTTCGTGGAGCAGGTCACGCCCTCCGACCTGTACGAAAAGGCGGCGCGGGGACTCGTGGACGAGCTCAACGACCCGTACAGCGAGCTGCTCACGCCGAAGCAGGTTGCGGACTTCACGCGGACGACGGGCGGCCGCTACGCCGGCGTCGGCATGCAGATCGAGGATCAGAACGGGGTCGTCACCATCAGCACCGTCTTCCCGAACACCCCGGCCGAGCGCGCCGGCATTCGCGTCGGCGACCGGGTAGTCCAGGTGGACTCGCAGTCCACGCGCGGCTGGTCGATCTCGCGCGTGTCCGAGACGATCACCGGCACACCGGGCACGAAGGTGAAGGTGACCTTCGCGCGCCCGGGCGTGGCGACGCCGATCGCGATCGACTTCGTCCGCCAGGTGATTCACATCCCCGCGGTGCCATATGCCATCATGCTCGAGAACCGCATCGGCTACGTGCCGCTGCAGCGCTTCAACGAGACGGCGACGCAGGAGCTCGAGGCATCGATCCGCCGCCTGCAACGCGAGGGCGCGACGGCGCTGATCCTCGACCTGCGCGAGAACCCCGGTGGCATCCTCGAGCAGAGCCTCGACATCACCGACCTCTTCCTCCCCCCGGGGCAGGAAATCGCGAGCGTGCGCTCCCGCAACGGCGAGGTGCAGAAGTACACGACGCGGGCGCAGGCGGTCGTCCCGAACCTGCCGCTCGTGGTGCTCACCGGCGAGTACTCGGCGTCGGCATCCGAGATCGTCGCCGGCGCGCTGCAGGACCATGACCGTGCGCTCGTCATCGGCGCGACGACCTTCGGCAAGGGACTCGTGCAGAGCGTGTTCACCCTCGATGGCGGGTACGCGCTCAAGCTCACCACCGCCAAGTGGTACACGCCCTCGGGGCGCACCATCCACCGCGAGCGCAAGATCGAGAACGGCCGGTTCGTGCCGGACCCCGAACCTCAGCAGAGGCCTTCTGATGCGCGAGCTGCGGACGACACCATCGAGACCGAGGCGTCGAAGCGGGAGAAGCCCGCATACCGCTCCAAGGCCGGGCGCGTGGTGTACGGCGGCGGCGGCATTACCCCGGACATCCTGGTGAGGGACGACACGCTCACCACGCGGGAGCAGAACATCGCTCGGGCATTTGCCGCGAAGACGCAGGACGTCTACATCGTGCTCCACGACTATGGCCTCGAGCTCGCGCGCACGGCCAACGGCAACTACGCCACCACACCGGCGCATCGCGCCGAGTTCCGCCGCCGCATCGGCGAGAAGGGCGTGACCGTCGACGACACGCTGTGGAATGGCGGAACGCGGTACGTGGACCGTCTGCTCGAGCAGCGTGTGGCGCGGCTCGCCTCCGGCGACTCGACGGCGAAGCGCCAGGACATCCGGTTCGATGCGCCGCTCCGCCGCGCGATCGACGTGCTGAAGCAGGGGCAGACGCAGCAGGACCTGTTCACCATCGCCGCGGCTCGGGTGAGCACGCGGACGTCACCGTAACGGCGGTAGGGGGTAGGGGGTCGGGAGTCGGGACACCGCTGACAGGTCAGTAGTCGGGAATCGGCATATCTTACGGGCGGCTCGCAGCGATGCGGGCCGCCCGTCCTGTTTCGTGCGCGCCATGTCCCAACCCCTGTCAGATGCCCCCTGTCCTTCGCCCACGCATCTCGCGCATCTCGCGCATCTCGCGCATCTCGCGCGCCGTCGCCGCGACCCTGCTCGCCGCCGGCTGCTCCACGCTGCCACCCGCCGATGCTGCGTCGCCGGCACCCGAGTTCGCGCGCCAGGTGCTACCCCCCGAAGCCGGCGAGTCCCGCCTCTCCAACATCCGCCAGCTCACCAACGGGGGCGAGAACGCCGAGGCGTACTGGAGCCCCGACGGCTCGAAGC
>JACDHQ010000007.1 GCA_013820975.1 Gemmatimonadaceae bacterium | reverse complement strand
GGCGCACGCGCATGCCGAGCGTCGCATAGCGGGCCCCGGGCAGGCCGCGCGCGAGGTCCGCGAGCTCATGCCCCACCGACGCGGCCAATGCGAGACGCGGGGTCATCCACCATGCGGCCGACGCGGCACCGAAGACCCGCGCCGACGGCAGGTCCTCGTACGCGATCGTCCGCTGCACGAGCCGCATCCCGAGTCGCCCGTCGATCTCGAGACGGGGCGGGCGCGCCTGGACAGTGATGTTCCCGTCCGTGTAGCGCAGGCGGTCGCGCACCGGGAGGGCGACGGGCGGGTCATCGGTGAACTCGACTCGCGGCTCACCGAGGGTGCTGTTGCGCGTCGCGCCTGCGGTGAACCGCATGAACCGCCAGGCGGTCGCCACCCCACCCTCCAGCAGCGTGTGCGGATAGGTGAACGCGCCATCGTCGAGCGAACCTGCCGCACCGCCCCCCCAGAAGACGAGGCGCCCCGATCGCGCATGCACCCGTGCGCCGCCGAACCCGCTCAGCATCCGCGGGAACCTGCTCTCGTCGTACGCACTCGCGACTCCCGTCACCTCGATGCTGAAGGGGCGCCGGGGATCGCTGCGCAGGACCGCGGCGAGTTCGGCGTGCGAACGCCGGTCGCCCGCGGACGGCAGCGTGATGCCGCCCGAGCCCATGACCGCCATCGACTCGCGAAGCCAGCCGATCGACGCATTCGCGGTGGCAGCGGCTCGCGCCACGGCCTCCGGCTGCGCGACCCGCCCCGCTCCCAGCTCGGCGGCGGCGCGCCATTGCGCATGCACCGGCAGCGGGAGCCAGATCGCCGGCACCACGATCAGTGCTGCCGCACACGCGGCACGGCACGCGCTGTCGCACGCGGCGTACCGGTACCGTCGGAATGTCGAGGAGATGGGCCGGGTGGGACGGGGAGGACGGCACCACTGCATGACACATGATATGCCCCCGTCCGCAGGTCAGCCACTGCGGACGGGGGCATGCACAGTTCGCGCACTGCGCCGGCGACCTACGGTTTCCGCGGTGCCTTGCGCGGCTCGTTGCCTCCCCGTTCGCCCGGGCCTGGCGTCGCGGGCAGGACGGCGCGACCGTCACCGAGCCCCTGCTCGAGTGTCCCCAGCGCACCGCGGGTGCGGATGTCGAGCGCCGCGCCCGCAGCGATCCCGGCGTCGATGTCGTGCTTCACGTCGTCGCTCAGCGACACGAGTTGCGCGGGCGTCGCGCCGTTTCGGAGCAGCGCCACAACCATCTGCGACGCGCGTCCCACGGTGACATCACGGGCCACGAGCTCGGTCAGAACACCGAGTGGCACCGTCACCGGGCGTCCGGGCGACAGGGTGCGGATCTGCACGAGCGTCTCCCGCGGCACTCCGCGCGCCAGTGCGTCGGCACCGGCCGAGATCTCGGCATCGCTCGATCCGGGCCCGAGCGCCGCCTTGGCGACGCCGAGGCGATCGGCCAGCGTGCTGATGGCGGCGCTGATCTGCGGTCCGGGGGTGCGGTGCAGCGTGGCCTGCAGCGCACGATTGACGAGCGGTTCCACCGGGACGCCGCGCTCGCGCGCCTTTTCGAACACGGCCGCCACCGCACGATACGTCTGGGCGTCGAGCGATTGCTGGAGCCGGCGATGCGCTGCTGCTGAACCGGCCTGCGCTTCGACCGTCGTCGCGAGGGCGACGAGCGCCAGCGCCGCGATTCCAGGCGCCCTGAGGATGAAGTGCTGCATCACGGGGTCCCCACGAGGATGACCGAGCCGATGGCGCCGAGTTCCGGGTCGCTGGTGGCGGGTGCCCGCGGATCGAGCGTCAGCGTGCTGTCGTTCACCATGAAGGCATAGACGTGGCGCCCGGGAGCAAGCGGCAGCGACACGGTCCAGAGACCGGTCGCCGCGTCGCGCACGAGCGGTGTCGCGTCGGCATCCCAGCCATTGAAGGCGCCGACGAGCGACACCGCCGCCGCTGCCGGCGCATCGAGCACGAACTGCGTCACGACCGGCGCCTCGGCCGAGGGATCGGCGGCGACAGTGCTCACGGGTAGCGATCCAGCGTCGTGCGCAGGGGCCGCGTCGAACGTCGCGACGGCACCGCCCGTGCCAGTGGCGCCCGTGGTGCCCGTGGTGCCCGTGGTGCCACGGCCGCTCACGGCGTTGCTGAGCAGGAAGCCGCCGATGCCGGCAGCGAGGACGAGCGCCGCGGCGGCAGCGAGCGGGATGGAAGTGAACCAGCGTGGGCGCGACGGACGGAGCGGGATCACCCCTGCCGGCTCGCGGGGGTCGCGGTTTGGCCGCGCCGACGAGCCCCGGCCCGTGCGCCTGCCCCCCTCCGCGGCCTGGGCCGCGGCGCGCGCGACGATCGCCTGGATGTCCGACTCCTTTACCACCGGGAGGGCGCTCAGTGCAGCCACCACGTCCCGCAGGGTCTCATCGTTCGCCACGTCCGGCATCTCGACGTGGTCCATGTCGCCAGCGTTCATCTCGTCATCAGTCACGGGCCACCTCCTGCAGTCGTCCGCGCAGGTAATCACACGCGCGCTTCACTCGCATCTTCAAGGCTGAGACTCCAAGGCCGCTCAACGCGGCAATCTCTTCGTAGGCGAACCCTTCCACGTGATGCAGCAGGAACGCCTCCCGCTGCGCCTCCGGCAACTCGCCCAGCGCGAAGGCAATCTCCTCGCGCCAGGCGTCCTGCTCGGCCGGATGGGCCGTTTCCGCGAGCTCCATCGCGGGGTGGTCGTGCAGCATCGTCTTCGCATCGCGCACCATGCGGCCGCTGCGCGTGCGGCAGCGATTCGCAAGGATGCGGAAGAGCCACGAGTCGAACCGTTCCTGGTCCTGATACCGCGGAAGCGCGCGATACACGCGCATCCATGCATCCTGCACCGCCTCCTCCGCATCCTCCGCGCTGCGCAGCATGCTGCGCGCAAAGCGGAGGCATCGCGGCTGGTACAACCGCACGATGACGGCGAAGGCTTCGAGATCGCCGGCTTTCGCCTGGGCGAGTGTTGCTGGATCGACGTGTATCACGACTGGGGAGGGTCTGGCGTACTGCTCTCATCCGACCAGCCGAACCCGGAGAGGGGCTGGCAAGTCACAATGGAGCGGTCGGGGGTCGGGAGTCGGGGGGCCGGGGTCGGCGGTCGGGCGGTCGGGCGGCGACGGCTGTGCAGAGTGACGATGCGCCGTTCCGCCTTTAATCTCTACCCCAACCCCCTACCCCCGACCCCCGACATGTCTCTTTGGGCTATTGACCTCCTCGCCCCCTGGCAGCAGGCCCTCGAGAGCTACGAGGGAGTCATTGCACGGCAGGGCGTCGCGCCACTCGTCGAGCTCGATCGCTGGTACCGGAACGACCTTCCTGTGGCGATCGCCGGCCGGGGCGAGCCGCACATCACGCACCGCGAGCTCGTGCGGGTCACCGAGTGGAAGATGGCACGCGGGGTGTGGCGGGCGCGCAACCTCGCCCTCGTCCGCGGAAACGATGAATCGCAGGTCGAACGGACGAGCCGCGCGGCCATCGCGGCAATTCCGGATCCGAAGCGGCCGATCGCCCTGCTGTCGGAGCTGGCCGGGGTGGGGCCCGCCACCGCATCGGCAGTCGCGGCTGCTGCTGCGCCGGAGACCTACCCCTTCTTCGACGAGGTCGTGGCCGCGCAGGTGCCGGGACTCGGGAAGGTGGCCTTCACCCCCGCCTGTTACGCCCGGTATGCTCACGCGATCCGGGAACGTGCCGCCCAGCTGGGGCTGATGCCCGTGCATGCCGAGCAGGCACTCTGGGCGCATGCAGGGGGTAAAGCCGGGGTCTAGCTTTCACTCATGAACCCGTCCGCCCCAACTCCATACGAGCAGCTCGGCGGCGATGCCGGCATCCGGAAGATCGTCGACCGCTTCTACGACCTCATGGACTCCGCGCCCGAGGCGCAACTGGTGCGCGCGCTCCACGCCACGAGCCTCAAGTCGTCGCGCGAGAAGCTCTACCTCTTTCTCACGGGTTGGACCGGCGGGCCGCCGGTGTACGTGGACAAGTTCGGTCACCCGCGGCTTCGCATGCGGCACTTTCCCTTCAGCATCGGCATCCAGGCGCGCGACGAATGGCTCTGGTGCATGGACAAGGCGCTCGATGAGCACGAGATGCCCCCGGAGCTCCGCGAGGACCTGCGCCGGAAGCTGTACAGCCTGGCAGACCACATGCGGAACGAGGCGGAGCGCGGATGAGACCCGGGGTGCCCATGCAGCGCCCGGTAGCTACTATCTGAAAACAGGGCCGGGCCGTCCCGTCTGGGGCCCGGCGGATCAACCGAGAGGGACAGAGATGACGTTTCGCATCACGATGGTTGCCGGGGCGCTGCTCCTGGCGGCCACTGGAGGCTGCAGTGGCTCACCGCGCGCGACCGCTCCCGTCGAGCCGGTCCGGACGGGACCGGTGCACGCTCAGGGGCAGGCGGCGGCCATCCTGCGGGCGCGGGCCGATAGCGCCCGGCTCCCCTACACGGCGGCCGACATTCGCTTCATGACGCACATGATTCCCCATCATGCGCAGGCGCTGGAGATGGCGAAGCTTGTGCCGTCGCATGGGGCGAGCGCGACTGTGCGAACGCTTGCCGGCCGCATCCTCAGCGGTCAGCAGGATGAGATCGCCACCATGCAGCAATGGCTCCGCGACCGGCAGCAGCCGGTGCCCGATGCGGCGGCCGGGGGTTTGCACGCAGGCCACGGGGCGGGACAGGAACACACGATGATGCCCGGCATGCTCACCCACGAGCAGATGACGCGGCTCGACGCCGCGCGCGGCTGGGACTTCGACCGGCTCTTCCTGACCTTCATGATCCAGCATCACCGCGGTGCGGTGGGGATGGTGGATGAGCTGTTCAGCACCCACGGCGCCGCGCAGGACGAAACGATCTTCAAGTTCGCGTCGGACGTCCAGGTCGACCAGCGAACGGAGATCGCCCGGATGGAACGGATGCTCGCGGATGTCCTGGCTGCACCGGACTCCCCGTGACCGCTCGCTCGACGCAGCACTGCAGCACTCACTCGCCCTCATCGAGGACCATGTAATGGGATTTCTGCACCAGCCATCACTCCGCACGTTGTCGCTGGCCGCGGCGCTTCTCTCCGCCGCAGCCTGTGCTCCCGTGCCGGCCACGATGACGCCCGCCCCTGCAGTCGACATGTCCACCACGCCGCCGAGCCCCGATCCGCGTATCGGCCTGCGCGCCGGCCTGCACGACGCCGCCGAGGCCGCGTGGAACCTGCGCGTGCTGTCGCGCTCACGGCCGCCCGAGCGCTTCGCGGGGGTCACCAACTCCGACCTTGCCTTTACCGGCAACTACGCGATCCAGGGCAACTACAACGGCTACCAGGTCTGGGACATTTCCAATCCTGCGAACCCGCGCGTGGCGACGGCCTTTTACTGCCCCGCGTCGCAGAGTGACGTCTCGGTCTACAAGAACCTTTTGTTCGTATCGGGTGAGGGGCTGACAGGGCGCCTCGACTGCGGTGGCCAGGGTGTCGCCGCGCCGGTGAGCGCCGAGCGGCTGCGCGGCCTGCGCATCTTCGACATCACGGACATCCGCAACCCGCGCAACGTTGGCAACGTGCAGACCTGCCGCGGATCGCACACGCACACCGTGCTCGCCGATCCGCGCGACACCGAGAACGTGTACGTCTACGTCTCGGGCTCGTCGGGCATTCGCTCCCCCGAGGAGCTGCCGGGCTGCGTCGCGGCGCCGCCGAGCGTCGATCCCAACTCGGCGCTCTTCCGGATCGAGGTGATCAAGGTTCCGCTCGCGAACCCTGAGCGCGCCGCGATCGTGAGCTCGCCGCGAATCTTCACCGACCTCGTCGCACCGCCGCGCCACGGTGACACACCGGGCGACATCGCGGCCCAGCAGGCCGAGCTTGCCGCTGCCCGTGCGCGCGGTGAGTTCACGGGCACGTTCCTCGGCCGCGAGCGTGTGCTCTCGTCGCGCGTGACGGCGCCGCTGCTCGACAGCATCGTCCGCGCCCGCAATGGCCGCGGCAACCCGACCGGCGCCGACAGCGCGGCGCTCCGTTCGGCACTGCCGCGCATTCTCGCCACGATGTTCCCGCCCTCGGAGAACACGGGCCCGCAGCCCGGCCCGACCCAGTGCCACGACATCACCGTCTATCCTGCCATCGGACTGGCAGGAGGCGCGTGCGAGGGCTACGGCCTGCTGCTCGACATCCGCAACCCGGAGAACCCGGTGCGCATCGCGGCGGTCGCCGACTCGAATTTCTCGTACTGGCACTCGGCGACGTTCAACAATGACGGCACCAAGGTGCTCTTCTCGGACGAGTGGGGCGGCGGCGGCCAGCCGAAGTGCCGCGCAACCGACCCGAAGGAGTGGGGCGCCAACGCGATCTTCGCGATCGTGAACGGCCGCATGGAGTTCCAGAGCTACTACAAGCTGCCGGCGGCGCAGACCCAGTATGAGAACTGCGTGGCACACAACGGCTCGCTCATCCCCATTCCTGGACGTGACGTGATGGTGCAGGCGTGGTACCAGGGGGGCATCTCGGTCTTCGACTGGACTGACGCACGCAACCCGGTGGAGATCGCATTCCATGACCGCGGCCCCGTGGACTCGACGCAGATGGGCAATGGCGGCTCGTGGTCGGTGTACTGGTACAACGGCGTGCTGGTGAGCTCCGAGATCAGCCGCGGACTCGACATCTTCCAGCTGCAGCCGAGCGGGTTCCTGTCGCAGAACGAGCTCGATGCGTCGCGCACCGTGCGGCTCGAGTACTTCAACCCGCAGGGGCAGCCGCGCTTCACCTGGCCGCCGTCGTTCGCGCTCGCGCGGGCGTACGTCGACCAGCTCGAGCGGTCGCGCGGCCTCCCGGCGACGCGCATCGCCGCCGTGCGGCAGGCACTGCAGGGCGCCGAGTCGATGTCGGGCGCTGGACGCCGCACGGCGCTCACTCAGCTGCAGGCCCAGGTCAGTGGTGATGCTGCCGGCTCGAGCGACGCTGCAAAGGTGCGGATGCTGTCGGCCGCGCTGCGCGATCTCGCCGCGATGTAATCGGCGGCGCGGTTCGGCATGACGGCGGGGGATGCAGCGAGGTGCTGCATCCCCCGCCTTGTTTTCTCCGCCGCTACTTCTCCCGCTTGAAGACGCCGACCACACCGGAGCTGTGGCCGTATCCCGCGTTGATGTCAAAGGCATTCACGAGTTCCCAGCCGTCTTGACCGAGTGCGTTCAGGGCCGCATCAAGTTCGTCGGGTTTTACCTTGGGGCTGAAGAAGCCCGAGAGCGGCAGGCTCACGGTCCGGTACTCCCATCGCTGTCCGCGCACGCGCTGCTCCGTTTATTGCAGGAAAATGGGGCTTCGACCGCAACCTATGGGTGAACACCTGACGTCGCCAGCGGCACCGGCTCGCCACCACCCACCACACTCACGAAGCTACCGATGCGCCGACTGATCGCTCCCGTCCTTGCACTCTCCCTCGCCGCCGCCATTCCCGCTGCAGCGCAGGATGAAGTCTCCCGCAGCGCTGCGGGCGGCATCCGTGCCCCCGGCTGGATGGGGCGTGTCGATGCGAACGAAGCCACCGCCGGCATGACCGTGGACAGCGCCAGCCTGATGCCGCATGGCGCCGGGCTGCATGTGAAAACCGGCCCCGCGATCACCTACTGGAGCCCGGCGAACGAGGCCACCGGCGACTACACGGTGCGTGCGACGTTCACCGAGGAGAACTACATGGCGCTCAACAGCCATCCGCATCCGTACGGGATCGTCATCGGCGGCAACCGGATGGGCACGGACCAGCAGAGCTACCTGTACTGCGCGGCGTATGGCAACGGACGCTTCATCGTGCGCGGCTTCGGCCCGCAGCCCTTCCAGCTCAACGGTCGGGGCGCCGAGCATGCCGCGGTCAATCGTGCAGCGGGGCCCGGCCAGCCGGTGACGCAGGAGATCGCCGTGTCGGTCCGTGGCAGCAAGATCAGCTGCGCGATCAATGGCACCGAGGTGGCGAGCTACGACCGGTCCGATGTCGTCGGCTTCAACCGGCTCACGAGCACGGACGGCGTGTACGGCCTTCGTTTCGGGCACAACACCGAGGCGATGGTGACGGGGTTGACGGTGACGCGGGGGATCCGGGTCATTAAGTAGCGCTGGCCCCCGCGTCTCGCTTCGGCGCGCTCTGCTACTCCGCCACCTTCGGGAACCTGCGGGCGAGCACGCGCGTGTGATGGCGCGTGTGCGCCGAGAGCATCCGGAGCGCCTGGCGCGGCGCGAGGTCGCCGAAGTAGGCGTGGCGAAAGCGGAGGTCAGGACTGGCGAGGGGGAGCTCGTCACGGACGTCGCGGGCCACGCGCTCGAGGCGCGCGCACAGTGCATGCGCAGCGAACTCTCCGTGGCCCGTTGCAGCAACAGCAGGCGGACGGATCTCCGCCGGCGCCTTCGCCCGCGGAAACCAGCTCGAGTTGACGATCACCGGCAGCACCAGCCACCGCAGCAGGCGTGCGCGCATCGGCGACACGCGCGCGCGCATTCCTGCGCCGGTGCGCATGCCACGCAGCGCCACCTCGTAGGAGAGCGCGACGTGGAGCACTTCCTCCGCCGGCGTCCACTTCCCGGGTGCCTGCGGCTGGAGCCACCTGGCGTCGGGAATCCCATTCGTCACGTCAGTGAATGCCGCCACGGCGGCGTCATGTTCAGCGAGTGCTCGCGCCCAGGACGATGAGGTGCGCCTGGCTGAATCGGTCCGGGTGCTCATGCGGGTATCCCGGCCGCGCTACGCGGCACACCGGCGTACCGATCGAGCAGCTGCGCGGCGAATGGCGTCCACCCGGCGACCGACGTGCCCGATCCGTCGAGCGGGTGACTGTGGCGGCGCAACAGTTCCGCAACATTGCGGCGAACCGTGTCGAGCTGCCGGTGGCCACGCACGCACGCTCGAACCATCATCGCGACCTCCGGCGCGACCGCTGCTGCCGGCGCATCGCTCGCCGACTGCCAGCCGAGGCTGTCGAGGATGCCCGCGATGCGGCGGGCCGCCGCACCGGCGGCGACGCTGCCCGCAGTCGCCGGCTCATCGAGGTCGTAACGGGCGGTGAGCGTCTCGATGGTCAGGTGTGCGGAGTCGGTCACGGGAGGAGCATCCTTGGGAGTTCATGTCCATGATCGAGTCCAGCACCCGGCCGCGCTCGCGGCCGCTCCCAACGTTAAGCAACCGGCGCCGCCTCTGCCGCCTCTGCCGCCTCTGCCGCCTCTGCCGGGGCGGACGGGCGCTGGAGCGCTGCGATCGTGCCGACGCCGAGTGCCACGAGATAGATCATCACCCCTGCCCCGCGCACCAGCGCGGCGATGCGAAGATCGCCCTGGAGCATTCCGGCGTGGCTGAGCAGGTAGAACCAGTCATGTTCGCCCCCACCGACGAGCGGCAGCTCCTGCGCCCGGGCGTCGGCGATGTAGACCGAGATGTTCCAGCAGTTCTGCGCCAGCCACCAGAGGCACACCGATCCCGAGAAGTGTTCGCCGCGCAGGAAGAAGCGCACGGCGAAGGCGATCGGGAAGATGAGCTGCAGCAGGGTGCCCCCGAGGAAGCCCATCACCTCGCCGAACGGCGCGAAAACGAGGTGCCCGGTCTCGTGGATGCCGAGGTTCACGCCGTCGAGCAGCCGCCATTCCTCGGGCGACCGGAGGCAGAGGAACCCGTACACGGCGAGGAAGGCAAGCGTCGCGAACTTCGCGTAGGGGAGTGCGCGCGGGCTCATGCCGGGAAGACGCCCGAGCCGCGCGCCACGTCATTTCCGGTCGCCAGGATGCCCCGCCGGGGCGCGGGGGCTGTATCTTGATGCAGCCCCCGCGATGAGGACGCCGAACATGAGTCACTTTCGCCCCTGCACCAGGATGGCCCGGTGGGTGGCGGGCGCAGCGATCGCCCTCCTGCCACTCGCTGGCCTGCACCAGCCGCTCGGCGCCCAGTCGCGCGAGAAGGTCTACGTCATCCCGATCGAGGGGATGATCGACATGGGCCTCGCGCCCTTCGTCAAGCGCGCGCTCGATGAGGCCGTGCGCGAGCGTGCCGCGGCCGTGATCATCGAGATCAACACCTTCGGCGGTCGCGTGGATGCCGCCGTGGCGATCCGCGATGCTCTGCTCTCGACCACGGTGCCGACGGTGGCCTACATCAACCGCCGCGCGATCTCCGCCGGGGCGCTGATCAGCCTCGCCGCCGGCCGGATCGCGATCGCCGACGGCGGCACGATCGGCGCCGCGACTCCCGTCAACGTCGGCGCATCAGGCGAGTCGTCTCCCGTCGATGAGAAGTCGGTCTCCTACGTGCGAAAGGAGTTCCGCTCCACCGCCGACAGCCGCAACCGCCCTCCGGAGATCGCCGAGGCGATGGTGGACGAGGACGTGGCCATCGAAGGGCTCGTGGAGAAGGGCAAGCTGCTGACGCTCACGACCAACGAGGCCATCGAGCGCGGCGTCGCGGACTTCCGTGCCGCGAATATCGAGGAGGTGCTCGCCCGCGTGAACCTCACCGGCGCCGAGGTGCGGCGGATCGAGCCGAACTGGGGTGAGAACATCGTGCGGCTCATCACGCACCCGGTTCTTGCCTCGCTGCTGCTCTCGGTGGCAATGCTCGGCATCCTCATCGAGCTCCGCACTCCCGGGCTCGGCCTCGCCGGCGCGCTCGGCGTGACGAGCCTCGCCCTCGTCATCGGCGGCCACTGGATCGTCGCGCTCGTCGGCTGGGAGGAGCTGCTGCTCATCTCGCTCGGCCTGCTGCTGATCGCGGTGGAGGTGTTCGTCATTCCCGGCTTCGGAGCCGCTGGAGTGCTGGGCATCGCGGCGCTGCTCGGCGGCATGACGCTCGGGATGGTCGGGGAAGGGGCGACGATCGCCGCGATCGCCAGCGCGGCGGGGCGCGTCGCCTTCGCGACGGTGATGGCGGTCGTCTCGGGCATCGTCGTGCTGCGTTACCTGCCGGCATCGAGGTTTGGCAAGGACCTCACGCTGGCCACCGAGCTGCCGGCGGGGACTGGATACGCGGCCGCACCGGCGCGCGACTCGGCGTGGCTGGGGCGTGACGGCCGCGTGATCTCACCGCTGCGTCCCGCAGGCATCGTGGACATGGACGGCGAACGCGTGGACGTCGTGTCGGAAGGGGAAATGATCGAGACCGGCGCGACGGTTGTCGTGAGCCGCGTTGATGGCAACCGGATTGTGGTGCGTCGGCACCGCGCGACCACCATGGAAGGGACACACGCATGATCGAACTCATCGGCGGCGGGATCGGGCTGCTCATCCTCCTCGTACTCTTCCTTGGCATCGTGCTCTACATGGTGCCGCTCAATCTCTGGATCGCCGCCTGGGCATCAGGCGCGTACGTCGGCCTGCCGACGCTCGTGGGGATGCGGCTCCGCCGCGTGCCGCCTGGGACGGTGATCAACGCTCGCATCAGCGCCGTGAAGGCGGGGCTCGACATCCCGCTCAATGACCTCGAGGCACACTTCCTCGCCGGCGGCAACGTGGTGCGCGTCGTGAACGCGCTCATCTCCGCCGACAAGGCCAACATCCCGCTCGGCTTCCAGCGCGCCGCGGCGATCGACCTGGCGGGGCGCGACGTCCTCGAGGCGGTGAAGATGTCGGTGATCCCGAAGGTCATCGAGACGCCGCGCATTGCCGCGATCGCGAAGAACGGCATCCAGCTCGTCGCCGTCTCGCGGGTGACGGTGCGGACGAACATCGACCGCCTCGTCGGCGGCGCCGGCGAGGAGACGGTCATCGCGCGCGTCGGCGAGGGCATGGTCAGCACCATCGGATCGGCAGAGTCGCACAAGGACGTGCTGGAGAATCCCGACCACATCTCCAAGCACATCCTCAGCCGCGGGCTCGATGCCGGCACGGCGTTCGAGATCCTGTCGATCGACATCGCCGACGTGGATGTGGGCGAGAACATCGGCGCGAAGCTGCAGATCGACCAGGCGAACGCCGACAAGCAGATCGCGCAGGCCAAGGCAGAGGAACGGCGTGCAATGGCCGTCGCGCTGGAGCAGGAGATGCGCGCCCGGGTCGTCGAGGCCGAGGCGGAGGTGCCGCGTGCCATGGCGGAGGCGTTCCGCAAGGGGAACCTCGGCATCATGGACTACTACAAGATGAAGAACGTCGAGGCCGACACGCAGATGCGCGACTCGATCGCGCGCAGCGACGACGACCCGTCTCCGCGGCGATAGGGAGGCACGGCGATGGAACGCGGCCTCGACCAGCTGATCTTCTTCGCCTTCATCGTCCTCGCGGCGCTGGTGGACTGGGTGGTGCGCGTCATCCGCAACCGGAATGCACCGCCGCGGCCGCCGGTGGAGGACGAGGAGGCGGTGTACTTCGAGGACGAGGCGGAGTATCCCGAGCAGGAGGTGGCGCCGCAGTGGCACGAGGAGCCACGCGCCGAGCCGGTCGCCTTGCAGGCACCAGCGCATGAACGCGTGTTCGATGCGCCGGTGCCCGCCGACTGGCGTCGCGCGCAGGAGGAGCGGCAGGCGCCCGAGGGCAGGCGGGAGGTGAAGGTCTCCGACGCCGAACTGCCGGAAGCGTGGCGTCGTGCCATCGCGGCGGCGGAGATGCAGCGCGCGACCGCCCGGGTGCCTGTGCATGTGGCGCCGCCCGTGCGGCCGCAGGCGCCGGTGGTACAGGCCACGTCGCGGAGCCGGCCGCCCGGGCGATCGTCAGCGGCCTCCGAGGGGAGCAACCGGTGGCGGCGTGACGTGCTCTGGCTCAAGGACGTGCATGCTGCACGGCGTGCGATCGTGATGATGGCCGTGCTTGGTCCCTGCCGCGCGCTCGAGGATCAACCGCGTCCCTGACGGCGGTGCGCGACGGCGGTGCGCACGGCGGCGTCCGCGTCAGTGATGGCGCCAGGGCACGTGAGCACTGACCGCCCCGCCGGCCCGGACGATCGCCCACGTCGCCACCCGCTGCAGCACCACGAGCACCACGGTGATGCCAAGTGCGAGGACGAAGAGCGCGAGGTTGGATGCTTCGCCCGCCCTGAGCGCAAAGCTCATCGCCGTGGACACCGCGGGCGGATGCACGAGATCCCACAGGATCATCAGCACGATCGTGATCACCAGCGCCACCCCGGCGCTGGTGTAGCCCCCGCCCAGGGTCGAGTAGCAGATCCAGCCGACGACGCAGGCCAGGAGCTGCGACCCGATGAGCGCCCGCAGGCGGTTGGCCCCGTGCTCGGGATCGAGGTAGATGAGGAACGCGCTCGACGCCAGCGACGCAAACAGCAGCCGCTGCTCGGTGAGCGCCTCGACGAGCGCCAGCATCCCGAGGATGGTCGCAGTCGGCAGGGCCGCCAGGGCGAGCTCGCCGCGCAAGGACAGCCGCTGTCGCGCCGAACGCAGCTCCTTTGACGCCGGTTCGTGGCTCTCGCGGTGCTGCCCGTCGTCAGGGGAGCGCCCAGAGGTCATCCGCTGGCCTCGTCGTCATCCGCCCAGCCGTCGCCGGTGCGTTCCTCGTCGCTGTTATCGTCGTCGCTGGCCTCGTCGTTGCTGGCCTCGTCGTCATCCACCGACGTGTCGAGAATGCCGCGGGCGAGTGTCTCGTCTGCGGCACGCACCAGGAGCCTTATGGGAAAGAGCAGCGCGATGCTCGGAAGCGTCCCGCCGGCGTTGTCCGCCATCACCTGCGCGGGGATGCCGTTGGCCTCGAGGACCGTGGCGGCGAAGCGCGCCTCGGTCTCGCTCGTATAGGTCCGGAGCACTACGATGTCAGGCATCGGCACCCTTCGCGCGCGCCACCACCGTCACGGGACGACCACCGACGGCTTGTCGCCGACGACCGTCGTCCACGGCCGCACCCGCCAGCTCGTCACGATGCCGTTGCGCACGTAGGGGTCGGACTCGGCGAACCGTTCGGCAACCTCGGGCGACTCGCCTTCGAACAGCAGGACCGCGCCGTCGATCGGATCGGCGAGCGCACCGGCGAGGATCAGTTCACCGCGGGCATGCGCAGCACGCGCGAGCGTCAGGTGCTCGTCGCGATACATCATCCGCCGGGTCGGGTAGTCGGGCACGACGTCATACATGAGGAGGTAGTGCATCGCGGGGAATTGGGGTGTGGGCCGGCTGTGTTCCGCGTGGCTCCCGCTGTACCCGGCGTGTGGGGCGCCGGGGGAAAAGGTATCCTCCGCTCCCCCACTCCGCGAACTGCGTTCCCTCGTGGAC
>JACDHQ010000270.1 GCA_013820975.1 Gemmatimonadaceae bacterium | reverse complement strand
GGGGTCGAGCAGGAACGCTCCGAAGAGGACGATGAGGACGTAGGCGACCACGCCGATCACGAATTGCTTCCAGCCGCGGTTGTTTCCTGTAGTGGTGTCCATGTACGCATCTCCAACTCGAGTTCGACAGTGACTAGGCACAGGTAGGGCAGGTTTGTGCCGTCCCTGAGCGTGTTATCTCGCTCGGGGGTCGGGCGTAGTGGTGTAACTAGGCTTTTTGGGGTCTGGGGAGCTCCAGGTAGCGCTTCGGCGGTTTGACGTTCAGCGCGTCCAGCACGCGTTTCATGTCGGTCGTGGGTGTGCTCGATTGGCTGATGAGGCCGTGCTGCGTGCGGTGCTGACCGACCATCAATGGCCACGTAATGTTCTTGAGGTTGTGCCAGGTCTCGTGAGTCTCGTTCTCGATCACGCGAATGAGCAGGAGGGCGAGCCAGCACAAGAGCACGTGCGCCTTGATGCGCTCGCGCTTGCGGTGGTATACGGGCCGCACGTCGACGACGTGCTTCAGGTCGCGGTTCACGCGTTCGATCTCGTGCAGTTGCTTGTAGCCCATCGCGACGTCCTCGGCACTCAGGTGGTCGTCGCTGGTGCTGATGAGGTACTTACCGTCGAGCTTCGCCTCGGTGGCGATCTTGGCCTTGTCGATCGCGAGCTTGCCACCCTTCGTCTGGCGGACGTATCGCCCGAAGGTGCCGTGGGCGCGGAGTTCGCACGTCGCCTTGTGGTGCGCCTTCCCGTCGAGTTGTTGAAGGTTTGCGAGGCGGCGCTCGGTCTCGCGCACGATGTCGTCGCGCTTCTCCTGGTCCCTCGTCGCCTGATCGAGGTTGTGCACGATTACGAACCTTCGGGCGGTGACGCTGCCCTTGTTGACGATCACCTCCTTGACGCGTAAACCGTTCGCGAGGGTCTTGTAGCGACCGGGGCGCTTGAGCGCCTCGGGGGGCTTGCCGTCCTTGCCGAGGCGCATCTTCTCGCCGATGATGAACGCGTCCCCCGCGCCCTGCAGCGTCTTCCGGTTCGCTTCGCTGTTGAAGCCGGTGTCCATCACCGCCACGATGCGGTCGAGCTTCCACTCGTTCAGATCGCGCTTGACCTCGTCGATGACTGTCGCGTCGACGGTGTTGCCGGGCCACACCCAGCACCGCACTGGGATGCCGGTCTTGGTGACGGCGAAGCCGATCACGGCTTGTGCGAGATCGGGTCGTGAGTCCTTGCTGTTCTTCGAGCGCTTGCGCAGGCCTCGCCGCTCACGCTCCGCCGCGGCGTCGGGCTCGACACCCTCGTCCGTCGCGCTGGCACCGGCGTTCTCGCTGTCATCCTCACCGCCGGCGTCACTCACCTCGTCATCGTCCTCGCCCTCGATCTCGAAGTAGGTGCTGGTGGTGTCGATGAAGAGCACGTCGACTTCGAGGTTGAAGAGGTTCCGGACGCTCCAGAAGACGTCCCGCTGGATCTCGTCATGCGCTTCGAGCAGGTAGTCCATCGCCCGATAGAGCTGCTGCACCTCGACACCTGGCAGGTCCGGAATGAAGGCGCGTTCCTTCACCCACGTCTCCGCCGCGAGCTTGCTACCAGGATCGATCGCGCGGTGCGCCACCAGCGCGAACAGCACCCGCTCGATCGGCGCCGCGAAGCCGCGGCCAGCGAGCGACTTCGAGAGCGCCCTCTTGATGCCGAGCCGCTGCCACATGGCGTCGAGCACGAACGCGCCGCCGTACGTCTTGGCTCCGAGGAACTCGAACGGCGCCTCCAGACCCGCTCGTTCGCGGATCTCCTGCGCCGCGTCGGGATCCACGAAACGCAAGATGCTCTGCGCCAAGCGCTCGAGCGCCGTGAGATCGAGCTCGCTCTTGCGTCCGAAGCCGTACAGGACACGCGTTTTGCTGCGACCGTCGACCCACTCGTTGTGCACGAGCTGCAAGTACTCGATGCCGTTGGCGGTGACCGTGCGCATGAACACTGTACCAGCAGCATATCAACCGATTAAGTGCTGGTCAAGACAGGCGCGCTATCGTGTGTAACTAGGCGTTTTCGCGTTTACCTAGCTCACCACACCAAAGAACCGCGACAGACACGCATCGGCCCTCGCACCTGTACCTATCTACTGTCGAACTCGGGACGGAGTCGGACCCGATCCGGCACTCAGAGTTCTCCGATCACCCGGTCGAATTCAGCCAGAACTCCTGCGGCGCTCGGGTCGCGCCCTGCCGGCTCACCGGCGGCATCTGAGCCATGGAGCCGCGCGACCGCGCGTTGCGTCTCGAAGGTCGCGCGGGGATGCCCCTGGAGGCAGGCGATGAGTCGTCGAGCGCCGTCGCGATCGCCGCGACGGTCCAGGATGCCCGCCACTGTCACGAGGGCGCCCAGACCCGGCGACACCAGTCCGTGTCGACGTGCATCTGCCACCGCGGAGCGGATGGCCTCCGTGGCGGCCGTGTCGTCGCCGCGCGCCAACGCGATCTCGGCGCGGCAGGCCGTGATCGTGACCCTCATCGCCTCGGCGGTGAGCCGTCCGCCGTACCACCTCGGCTCGGGGCCGCGCCCGAACTCCTCGCTCCACCTCAGGGCGGCATCCAGGTCGCCGGTCATCAACGAGGCACGCACGAGCGTCGACAGCGCCAGGTCGTACGAGGCCGCCGGCCCGTGCCTCCGCCGATGGTTCTCCAAGGCACGTCGCGCCCACGACCTCGCGGCGGCGTAGTCATCGACCAGGTACTCGATGCGGGCGAGAGCGGCCATGGCCACCGTTGCGGCGTCGCCCACGGCTTCGACTTCGGAGGCGGATCGGCCACGAGCGGCCAGCGTCCGGCAGCACAGGGCGCGCGCACGGCGCAGACGGCCCCTGTCGATGCACACCAGCGCCCGGAAGTTCCGGCGGTCGATCGACCAGAACGGAGCGCGTGCGCCTCCCTGCGCCCTCTGGGCCTCCCGGACCGACGCGTCTGCGGCCGTGAACTCCCCCAGCACGAGCAAGACCCCCGCGCGACCCGCCAGCGCCATCCCCAACGGGTGAGGGGAATCCGCTGCGCGAGCCCCGGCGATGCACGTGTCGAAGCGCACGAGCGCTTCGTCGGCGGTTTCGTCGAGGGGAGCCTGGGCCATGACCATCATCAGTTCACCCTCGACGTCGCCGATCTGCCCGTAGAGCGCGGCGGCCCGAGCGTACGACGCGCTCGCGATCTCGCGGTGCCCGTGGTTCCTGTGGACGACGGCGCGCCCGCGCAGGGCCCACGCCAGCTCGGCCGGTCCCGCCTCCTCGAGCAGGGGGAGGGACGCGTCGTACAGCGAGACTCCGAAGTCTCCGATCTTCCGCCACGTCAGCGCCGCGCCTTGGTGCACGAATACCAGGCCCGTGAGCACGTCGTCGCCGGCAGCGATCTCCAGCGCTCGTTGCAGCAGGTCGTCCTGGACGTCGTAGCGACCCCATTGCCAGCAGTAGCGCGAGAGACTCGTCACGGCGGGCCGTAGCAGGCTGCGCTGCTCGCGTTCGCAGGCCCAGCGCCACGCGACGCTCACGTTCTCGAGGTCGGCGGCGATCTCCAGCATCATCCGCTCTCCGTCGACGTGGTGGAATGCCTCGCGGCGCTCGGCGAGGAACCCGAGGAAGTACGCGGCGTGTCGGTCCCTGCTCGCCCGCAGCTCGTCCGGGAGCTCCTCCGCTCGTTCGCGGACGAAGTGCCACACCAGGGGGTGGCGTGAGAAGCGCCCGTCGCCAGAGCGCCTGAGGACCGACTTGTTGGTCAGGGCGAGGAGGATGGGCAGTGAGATCGCCGCCGCCTCCCGCGCCGCATGGAGCGTGAAGCCGCCCCGGAACGGGGTCAGCCGCCGCATCGCCGCACGCTCGCGGGGTTGCAGCATCGCCCAGGAGCCCTCGAAGACCACCCGCATGCTGTCGTGCCGCGAAGCTCGGTCGTTCGTTCCCCCGCTGAGTATGTCGGGCCCGCGCGTCAATTCCGCCTCGATCTGGCCGATGTCCAGCACTCGTGTCCACGCGGCGGCGAACTCGATCGCCAGCGGCACGCCGCCGAGGAGGGCGCAGAGGCGCTCGATCGTCTCTCCATCCGCAGGCGACGGCGTTGCGCCCGCTCGGCTCGCCACGTGGACGAAGAGCTCGGCGGACTCCGTCGGGCCGCGGGTCTCGCTGTGGACGGCGCGGGAGCGACGGCCGCGACGCGCCGCGGCCTCCCGATGGGCGAGGCCGACCACGTCCATGATCCACTCGGCGGCGAGGCCGGTCGCCCGCCTCGAGGTGATCAAGACGGTCACACGCGGCGCCCTGCCCACCATCTCCGCGACGAGCGCCGTTGCCTCGTCGAGGTGCTCCGCGTTGTCGAGCACGAGGAGCATCTCGCGCGGCTCCAGCGCGCGTAGGAC
>JACDHQ010000269.1 GCA_013820975.1 Gemmatimonadaceae bacterium | reverse complement strand
CCTGGGCGGCGGCGAGGAGCGCAGCGAACCGGGCCAAGGGGTCCGCTGACGGATCGTCGATCGGCGGCACGCCTAGTTGTCCCCGTCGAGCAACCCGCCGAGTCCGCCGAGTACGCTGCCCTCGCCCTTGCGCTTGCCGCCGGCGCGCGGTGCCGCCGCGATGATCCGGTCGGCCAGGCGCGAGAACGGCATCGACTGCAAGATGACGCGCCCCGGGCCGGTGAGGAGCGTGAAGAACAGCCCCTCGCCCCCGAACAGCTTCGACTTGAGCCCGGGCACCATCTGGATGTCGAAATCGACCGTCTGCTCCATCGCCACGAGGCACCCGGTGTCCACCCGCAAGGTCTCGCCGGCCACGAGCCGGTGCTCGATGAGGGTGCCGCTCGCGTGGACGAATGCGAGCCCATCCCCCTGGATGCGCTGGAGGATGAAGCCTTCGCCGCCGAAGAAGCCCGCACCGATGCGCCGGTTGAAGGCGATCGAGACCTCGATGCCGCGGGCCGCACAGAGGAATGCATCCTTCTGCGCGAGAACCGTCCCCCCCCACTCGACCAGGTCGAGTGGCTGGATGCGCCCCGGGTAGGGGGCGGAAAAGGCCACGTCCTGCCGCTTCGCTCCCTGGTTGGAGAAGGTCGTCACGAAGAACGACTCCCCCGTCAGCGCGCGCTTGGCGCCGCTCACAATCTTGCCGAGCAGCCCGCTGTTCTGCGCATTGGGGTCGAGCGTCGTGTTCATCACAATGCCCTCCTGCATGTACAGCATCGCCCCCGCCTCGGCGAGGACGGTCTCGCGCGGGTCGAGCGTGATGATGACGGCCTGCATGTCGTCGCCGACGATCTGGTAGTCGATGATGTCCGCGGGCATGGCAATCCGGAGGATGAGGATGGACTCGGCAGCGCGTGAAACATAGACGGTTCGCGGCGGCGACGGACCCCGGTAGCCGACCCGGCTATGCACCGCCGTGGCGGGACGCTAACCTCCACCCATGACGAGCCACGAGCGCGCCGGGAGCGCACGCCAGCCGCAGTCGATCGGAGAGCCGGGACGCACGGTACGCGCGACAGCACCGGGTGGCATTGGCAACCTCGGTCCGGGACTCGACATCCTCGGATGTGCCGTCACCGGGCTTGCCGACCGCGTGACCGCCTGGCGTGATGGCAGCGCGGGCGTCCGGATCGTGGCGCCGGGTCACCCGGAGTTGCCAAGCGATCCTTCGAGGCACGCGTCAGCGATCGCCGCCCAGGCACTGCTCGAGCGCGCGGCGCTCGAGGGACAGCGGCCGTTCGGCGTCGCGCTCATCCTCGAGAAGGGGCTGCCCCTCGCCGGCGGGCAGGGCGGCTCGGCGGCAAGCGCCGTCGCGGGAGCGGCTGCGGCCAACGCGCTGCTCGACGATCCCCTGGACAGGATGGCCGTCCTCGACGCGGCGCTCGTGGCGGAATCGATCGTCGCCGGGCACCACCTCGACAACGTCGCGCCGTGCGTGCTCGGCGGCATCGTGCTCGTGCGGAGCATCGACCCGGTGGATCTCGTCACGGTGGCGGTGCCCCAGGCGCTGCGGATCGTGCTCGCGCTGCCGGAGATGCAGGTGCGCACCCGCGACGCGCGGTCGGTGCTGCCCGAACAGGTGGCTCGCGCGACCGCACTGTACCAGGCCGCGCAGGTGGCGGCCATCGTGGCGGCATGCTCGACCGGCGACCTCGAGTTGCTCGGCCGTGCGATCGACGACCGGATTGCCGAGCCGGCGCGTGCGCCGATGCTGCCCGGCTTCGCCGAGGCCAAGCGCGCCGCGATGACCGCCGGAGCACTCGGATGCAGCATCAGTGGCGCTGGCCCCACGAGCTTCGCGCTCGCATCGAGCGATGCGGGCGCCGCGGTCGTGGCGGCGGCGATGGTGACTGCGTATGACGCGGCGGGCCTGCGCTGCACGGCACGCGTCGCCAGGGTGAGCGGCAGCGGCGTGGTCGTCGAGCCAGTGGCGCGGCCAGCGCATCACGGTTCGCGGGAATGAGCCTGCCGCAGACGGTGCAGCGGTGCGAACGCTGCGGGAACGAGCACGCCGAGGGGGCAAGCTCCATCGAGTGCACTGCGTGCGGCGGGCTGCTGGAGCTGGTCCACCGGGTCACCGTGGACGCCGCCGCCCTCAAGGCCCGGTTCGACGCGCGGCTGTCGCGCGTGCTGCAGCCTGATGTACCGCCGGTCTCCCCTGAGCGGTCGGGGGTATGGCGCTACCGCGAGCTCGTCCTCCCCTCGGCCACCGATGCCGAGATCGTGTCGCACCCCGAGGGCAATACACCGCTGCTGGTTCGACGCGTGGTGAGCGACTGGACAGGCGTGGACGGGCTGCTCATGAAGCACGAAGGGCACAACCCCACGGGCTCGTTCAAGGACCGCGGGATGACGGCTGCCGTCACGCAGGCACGGCGCATCGGTGCTCGCGCCGTTGCCTGTGCATCCACGGGCAACACGTCGGCATCGCTGGCGGCGTACGCGGCGCTTGCCGGGCTGCCGGCGCTGGTGATCGTCCCGAAGGGGCAGGTGGCGATGGGGAAGCTCGCGCAGACCCTGGCGTACGGCGCGAGGACCCTGCTTGTCGATGGCGACTTCGACACAACCCTCGCCCTGCTTCGCGCGGCGGGCGAATCGCTCGGCCTCTACCTCGTGAACTCGGTCAACGCCTTCCGCATCGAGGGGCAGAAGGCGATCGCCTTCGAACTGCTGCACCAGCTCGCGTGGGACCCGCCCGACTGGATCGTGCTTCCCGCCGGCAACCTGGGAAACACTGCGGCGCTGGGAAAGGCGCTGGTCGAGGCGAAGCGGATCGGCCTGATTGGCCGCCTGCCGCGCATCGCGGCAGTGCAGGCGGCGGGTGCTGCACCGTTTGCCACCTCGTTCGCAAACCGGTTCCGCACGCACGAGCCGGTGCGTGCCGAGACGGTGGCGACCGCGATCCGCATCGGTGATCCCGCATCGTGGAGCCGCGGCGTGCGCGCGATCCGCGACACCGACGGCGTCGTGCTGGCGGTGACCGACGACGAGATCCTGGAGGCGAAGGCCGTGGTGGACGCCGCGGGGGCCGGATGCGAACCGGGGAGCGCCGCGGCAGTTGCCGGCGTACGTTCGCTCATTCGCGGCGGGACCATCAACCCGGGAGATCGTGTCGTGGCGATCCTCACCGGCCACATCCTCAAGGATCCCGCGATCCTGCTCGACTACCATGCTGCACCCGGGCGCCCACACTCCCGGGCGAACGTGCCGGTGGAGATCCCGGCGTCGCTTGCGGCCGTCGAGGCAGAGTTGGTGCGCCTGGTCCGCCGGTGACGGAGGCGAGGCGCGACCACGCCGGCGCGCTGCCTACTGGGTGGCGCGCGAGCGGGTGGCGGCGATCGAGAGGGTAATCGTCACTTCGTCACCGAGGGTCACGCCACCCCCTTCGACCGCACGGTTCCACGCGACGCCATAGTCGAGCCGATTGAGCTTCGTCGAGCCCTCGAACCCGACGCGCTGGAACTCGGCGCCCTGGGTGCCGAGGAACTCGCCGGTGATCACGACCGGCCTGGTGACGCCGCGCATCGTGAGGTTGCCGTGAATCCGCGCGTCGTCTCCCGAGCGTTCGATGCGCGTGCTCCTGAACGTGATCGTGGGGAAGCTGTCGGCGAGAAAGAAGTCGCTCGTGCGCAGGTGCGCATCCCGCCGCTCGTGGTCGGTGAAGATGCTCGCCGTCTGGATCGAGACGTCGATCGACGAGCCGCGCTCCCAGTTCACCGGGTCGGGGATCGTGATGGCGCCTTCCCACTGCCGGAAGGTCCCGCGTACCCGGCTGACGATGTGCCGGATGCTGAACGTCATCTCGCTGTGCGAGCGATCGATGTTCCAGCGCTGGGTGTAGGGGCCCGTCGGCTGCTGGCGCGCAGCGGGTGCGGCCGGCGTGCCCTGCGCGGCAGCGGTGACCGGGATGAGGAGCAGGGACGGCGCGAGCGCGGCAGCGAGCAGGAGGCGACGGATCATGCGGGATGGCGAAGCTGGAGTGTCAGGCGCGCTGGCGCGATTCAGCGCCGACCCTGGGACGGGAGTCGTACCGCGCGTGGCCGCACGACCCGTTCAAGGCCGATAACGCATGACACACGGCGGACGTTGGGACGTTCCGGTGCCGTCACTCGAGGCCGAACCGCGAGGCAGCCAGCTCGACCGCGGAGAACAGGGCATCGAATCCATCCACCACGAAGAGGACGTCCTGCAGGCGGTCGATCGCGAAGTCCTGCGCCACCACCGCGTCGAGCGAGAAGGGCCGGCGCTCGCACTCCGTTCCGAGGGCGTGTGCCGCATCGCCAGACGACGAGATGAGGCCGGAGCCGTAAATGCGCGTCTCGCCACGCTCGCGG
>JACDHQ010000268.1 GCA_013820975.1 Gemmatimonadaceae bacterium | reverse complement strand
CGATGCAGCAGCGCGCCGCGCGCGACGACTCGTACGACTTCGGCCGTTGGTTGTTCCAGTACAACAGTGCGCTGCTTCTCGGCATGCGGATCTCGGGCGATCTCCGCCTCCTCGATGAAGTCGACCTCGTTGCGCAGACGATGCGAGCGCAACTCCGTGACGGGTGGTGCGGCGGGCGCTCGGGTGGGGTTGAGGTGAACGTTCGCTACGGCACCGTGTCGGTGCCCGATGGGTACCTCAACTTCAGGTGGCGGGGCGAGCACTCGCTCCACCACTGCCGCGACACCGCCGACCTGGACGAGGGTTTGATACACGGGCACTTGGCGCTCGTGATGTACGCCTACCATGCGAACCGGCACTTGGAGAGCCCGAGCGGTATCGACTACGGCGAGCGAGCCGAATTCTGGCTCGACTATCTTCGGAACCACTTCGAGGCCAAGTGGCGTGGCCGGAGCTCGACGCGATGGCCAGCGATGGACTTCATCGATGCAAAGTTCTGTCACACCTACCTCCAAATGACGCTCTTTCATTACTTCGTGGGGAAGCGCCTCCAGGACGATGGCTCCGAAGATGCCGGCCCCTACCTTCGACAGGCGTTGCGTCTGAGTGACGGGATGTTCGACGTCCCGTACATACCGGGGGAGCAGCCTGGTGGGTTCGTCGACGTCCAGACCCCCTTGGGAGAAGCGGTCGTGTATTCCTTCGGTGCGCCGGGCGATGTCGACGTCACACCGACGCACCTAGAGGGCTGCGCGATGACCTACGCCCGGTACATGTTGGCCTCGGTGCTAAACCTGCGGCTCGAGTCCTTCAGCCGTTGGGACGATGACATCATGACGAAGATCGCACGCGGTTTGGCACACTTCATGCTCGACACCGATGACGTGACGGAACGTTCCGAGCCCTTCGCGGCCGGCGTCGCGGGCGACGAGGGCGCCGCAGGGATTGCGGGCACGGAGTACCGCACGAGAAGTTCGGCAGCCGATTTCAATCTCGCCCCGTTCGCCGCATTCGCGGCGTGGGACTCGAGCGGACGTATCGCCGACCTGACCCTGCAGGTCCTCGAGGAAGAGGAACCCGATCAGGACCGGCCCGAGCAGGTCTTCATAGCGGCGAGCATGCTGTTCGTCGCCACCGTGAGCACGGACCGACGTTGAACCCATCGGCGCCGCGCGTGAGCGTCGTCATGCCGACGTATCGTCGACCCCCACATCTCGAGCGCGCCGTGGCGAGCGTCGCGGCGCAGACGATGACCGCTTGGGAGTTGATCATCGTCGACGACAATCCACCGGGAAGCGACGCTCGACGCGACACCGAAGCGGTGGCCGATCGGCTCACGAGCGACAGCCGGATCCGCTACCTTCGCCATGGTGAGAATCGCGGCGGGGGAGCCGCGCGCAACACTGGGATCGAGGCGGCGCGGAGCGACGTCGTCGCCTTCTTGGACGACGATGACGAGTGGCATCCGACGAAGCTCGACGTCCAGCTCGCAGCCCTCGATGCCGCAGCGCCGACAGTGGCAGCGGTCTACTGCCGTATCGTAGTGATCGAAGCCGAAACGGGGAGTGAGCGCCTGTGGCCGACCGGGACCAGCATCCCGACCACACGACAACTGCTCATCCGTAACACGATCGGATCGACGTCGTGCATCATGTGTCGCCGCGCTGCGTTGGTGGAGATCGGCCTCTTCGATGAGACGCTCCCTTCGCGTCAGGACATCGACCTCTACGTGCGACTCTCGCAGCGGTTTACATTCGTGTTCGTCGATGCGCCGCTGATGACTCTGCATCGACACGGCGAAGTGAGCATCACGAGCAACTACGACGGCGCGGTCCGTGCCCATGAACGCTTCTTCGAGAAGTATCGGTCGCTCATCGAGGCGGACGCCGAAGTGCTGCACGCCCGTCTGCACGACCTCGGATATGTGCTCTTCGACGCGGGCCGGTACGAGGAGGCCCGTCGCGTGCTCGTGCGCGCGTGGCGCACGCGCCCGACGAGCCGCGCGACCATCGTGCGGCTGGCACTCACCTTCGCGCTCCCACGTGTGGCGGGCCGGCGCGCGAAGCAGATATTGCAGGGGCTGCGGCGGAGGCGCGGCGCGGCGCCCAGGGTAGTGAAGGGACATGGTCGATCGTAATGGTGACGGCGCGAACCGTGGCAACGTGGGTGCTTGCGCTCTTCGTCTTCAGCATTCCGTACGAGAACGGCGTGGTGCTGCAGGGCGTTGGCAGCGTTGCCCGACTCATTGGCTTCGCCGCGATCGCCGTCGTCGTGATGTCGACCTACGATCGCGGGATGCTGCGGTTCCGCGTACCGTCGCTGTTTCTGGTCGTCGCGGTCGCGTACATGGTGTGGAGTGCGATGAGTGTTTTTTGGAGCATCGTTCCGAACGTGTCGCTGGGCGAAGGGGCATCGCTGCTGCAGCTCGTGGCTATGGTCTGGATGATCCATCAGGTCGCACAGACCGAACGGCAGCGCGATCTGCTCGCGCAGGCCTTTGTTGTCGGAGCCTACTTCACCATCGTGCTGGCGCTCTCCGAATTCGCACGCGCGACCGACACCTTCCGCATATCAGCAGGGATCAACCCGAACTGGTTCGCCATCGCGTGCGCGTTCGGCATTCCGATCGCGTGGGGCCTCGCGCTGCGGGCGAAGCATCAGGCCGCCTTCTGGCTGAACGCCCTCTATCCGGCGTTCGCGATCGTCGCCGTCGTGCTCTCGGCGTCACGCGGTGGCCTCATCACCATGCTCGTCGCCTTGACGATCATCCCGCTGACACTCCCGCGCCTCGGTATCGGGAAGAGGATGGCCGTGGTGGTCGCCATGGGCCTCTTCGTGGTGGGGAGCGCCATGTATGCACCGCGAGCCTTCCCCGGTCTCGAGCAGAACATCGTGCGACTGAAAGAGACGACCGCGGAACTCGACGGCGGAACGTTCACGGGACGCACCACGATTTGGGCCGCCGGGATGGACGCATTCTGGTCGTCGCCGCTCGTCGGTGTCGGCGCGGGTAGCTTCCGCTATGCGGTCGAGGAACGGCTCGGACTGCGGCGCGCAGCGCACAACGCCTATCTCTCCGTCGCCGTCGCCTCGGGATTGATCGGTCTCCTCCTCTTCCTCTCCCTTATCGCCACTGCAACCCTCGGCGTGCTCATGACGCGAGCGCGCCGCCTCGAGCTTCTCGTGCTCATCGCGACGCTCTTCGTCGGCATGATTCCAGCGAACCTCGAGGGCACGAAATCGGTCTGGTTCTTGTTGAGTTGGATCGCAGCCACGCGGCCCCTCCTCTTGACGCCACTCGAGGCCAGCGCCCGTAGTCGCAGCCCGATGCACGTGTCTACACCTGGACCACTCGCGCACGCGCTTCCGCGACCGCAACGGCACGACTTGGCCGAAGAGACGTGACTCGGGAGACCGTACGGCAACGCCACATCGGCTTGCTCGTTCCGGATCTGAGTGGGGGCGGCGCAGAGCGCGTCATGGTCCGGCTCGCCGCCGCGTTCGCATCGCAGGGTGACCGAGTCGACCTGATCCTGGTTCGCGCCTTCGGACCCTACCTCGAGGAGGTCGCCGAGGAGGTGCGCATCGTGGAGCTCGGCTCGCGCGGTGTGCTACACGCCATGCCAAAGCTGGTTCGTTACCTCAGGTCGGAGCGGCCCCACATCGTGATGTCGACGCTGCCACACGCCAACATCGCCCTCGTCACGGCGCGCGCACTCGCGCGAACCGGCACGCCTGTGGTCGTCAGGGAGGCGAGTACCCGCTCATTCGTGCGCCACACCGGGTTCGCCGTCAAACGACGCGTGACGGCAGGGCTCGTCGCGAGTTCGTATCGGCACGCTGACGCGACCGTCGCCGTCTCCGCGGGCGTCGCCGACGATCTCCTGGAGGCGTTCGGCGTTAACCCTTCCCAATTGCACGTTATTCACAATCCGGTCATCGACTCTGATCTCGAGGCCCGCGCTCGCGTACCGCTCGACGACCCTTGGTTCGCGAGCGACATGCCCCCCGTCATCATGAGCGTCGGTCGCTTGAGCGAGGAGAAGGACTTCCCGACCCTGCTCCGGGCCCTCGCCCGCGTTCGCGAGCGGCGCACCGCCCGACTGCTGCTCCTGGGTGAGGGGAGCGACCGCCCGCGGCTCGAGCGACTCGTCCAGGAGTTGGGAATCGCGGAAGCGGTCCGTCTGCCCGGATTCGTCGCCAACCCGTACCCATACATGGCTCGCGCCTCCGTTTACGTCCTGTCGTCGCAGCGCGAAGGCTTGCCGAGCGCATTGATCCAAGCGATGGCGTGCGGCTGCCCGGTCGTCAGCACCGACTGTCCGAGTGGTCCCGCAGAGATCTTGCTCGACGGCGAGCTCGGCGAGCTGATCCCCGTCGGTGACGTG
>JACDHQ010000006.1 GCA_013820975.1 Gemmatimonadaceae bacterium | reverse complement strand
GGCTTGCGGACACCCTCGGGATCGAGATGGTCGAGCTGACCCGCGACCGATGCGTCGCGACGATGCCCGTGGATGAACGCACGCGGCAGCCGTTCGGCATCCTCCACGGCGGCGCATCGGTGGCCCTCGCGGAAACCGCAGTGTCGCTCGGCGCCTGGCTCAACATCGACCGTGAGCGCTTTGCCGCTGTAGGCCTCGAGATCAATGCCAATCACATCCGCGCCAAGCGTGATGGCACCGTGCGCGCGACGGCCACACCGGTGCATCGAGGCCGAACGACGCAGGTGTGGGCCGTCGAGATCACCGACGAGGAGGGGCGGCTCATCTGCGTGTCGCGGTGCACGATTGCCATCGTGCCGCGGACCGAGGCTCCTACTTGAGCTTGCCCAGCGCCGCCCGTGCGGCCTCGAGGGTCGGCTCGAGCCGCAGTGCAGTCTGGTATTCGGCGCGTGCCTTGTCGGTGTCGCCACGCCGTTCGTGGATTGCGCCGAGGCGAAGATGTGCCGTGGCGATCGTCGGCTCGCCCGGTGACGGCGTCGCCCCTGCGATGTAGCGACGGAGTCCCTGTTCCCCGCGATCGAGCTGCTGGCCCGACTCCGCCGCCGCGCGGCCGATCGCGTACTGCGCCAGCAGCGCACGCGGCTGGGCGGCGATGAACCGGTCGATGGTACGGAAGGCCATGTCCCACTCGCGCTGGTCGCCATAGGTGCTGGCCAGTGAGGAGTAGGGCGCCGCAGAATCGGGGTACTGGGTGATCAGCCGCTCGTACTCGGTCACGGCCGCGGCGTGCTGCTTTTCGCGGCGGGCGACGGTCCCTGCGAGCATGCCCCCACGGAACGCGTTGCGCCGGCGGACTTCCTCCACCTGCTGGCGGGCCTTGGGGACGCTTCCGCCCACGATGCTGGGCGCACGCAGGTAGAACTGCATCAAGCCGGTGCGCGCATCCATGTGGTCGGGGTCGATTTCCACGGCGCGCTCCAGGTGCGCCTTCGTCTTCTTCGCCAGCCCCGGCTGCCGCAGCACGCTTGCCTGCATCACCTGAACGCCGTAGGTGCGACCCAGCCAGTAGTGCGCGATCGCGCTGCGGTCATTGGCCGCGACGGCACGTTCGAACGCCTTGGCGGCATCGTTCCACTTCGTCGCCGCGACGGCGAGGCATCCAGCCGCGAACGACGAGGCGGCCGCATCGCTCCCGCGGGCGAGGCCTTCGAGCGAGGCCCGCGCCTCGGCCGCGCGCACAGGGTTGCCGGTGAAGCGCTCACACGCCTGCGCATCGGCGGCGGTCTGGCCCAGGGCGATGGAGGGCGCGGCGAGCAGGGCGGCGATGACCAGGAGTTTCATGGGCGGGCAGCAGGGTGGAGACCGTCGGGTGCTGACTTATACGCCGGTGCACGCTGTAGGGTCCGCGATTGCTGTGCCGCCGCCTGTGCCCGCCAGGGACGTCTCGTCGTGTTTAGGAGTGCAGGGCACCGTTGCCGAAAGCCGTCCCGCCGTATAGTGTGGCGAGGGCGGACTTACGGGGGACCGATGCTCAGGACACTGCTGGAATCCGCGCGGCCGCACTCGATCCCGATCGGCAGCCTGGTCGCGAGTGTCGTCCTGCACATCACCCTGAGCGTGCCGGCCTGGAAGGGGACGCCGGCGGCGGCTGTACTCGCGGCTCCAGAGTCCTTCATCTCACGGGCGCTCTTTCTCCCCCCGCCCGACCGCCTGCTGAGCCGTTCGGCCGGCGCTGAGCGGCTGAGCTGGGTCGCGGTCGGCGCCGTGGGCGGTCCGGGCTTTTTCATGCCCGACGCGCCGCGGGCGTCCACGTTCGGTGGCGATATGCTCGCGCGAGTGGCGCCCGCACAGGCCGGGCGCACGGAGATCGAGGGGGCGAGCAGCGATGTCGTCATCGGCAACGACACCGCGTACTCGATCCTGCAGGTCGACGAGATGGTCACCCGGCATTCGGACAGCGGCGCACCGTTCTACCCGGGCGACCTGCTGCAGCGTTCCGTCGAGGGATCGGTCCGCGTGCGATACGTTGTGGATGCAACCGGACGTGTTGACACGTCGGCCGTCCGCGTCCTTCGGTCAACCCACCCGCAATTCACCTCCGCCGTGCTGGAGGCGCTCACGCGGATGCGGTTCCAGCCGGCGACCATCGCCTCGACGCCGGTGAGGCAGGTCGTGGAACAGGACTTCGACTTCCGCATCGTCCCGCCGCCTGCTGACACCCGCGCGCTGCCGCCTCCCAGTCGCTAGCGGCAGGAGGCGGCGGCACGTCGGATCAGGGCACGCGATCGGGAGGCGGGGGCATCTTCAGCCCCGGGGTGGGCGCATCCGGCTCGCCGGGATTGATCGGGTTCCGGCGCTCGGCACGCGAGGACGCTGAACCGCCCCGCACCTGGAAGTTCTCCCGGTTGTGGCCGTGATCCTGGATGTCCTGGTCGAGACGGTTCTTCTCGCTGTTCCGCTCGGCGTCGTCACGCTGCTCCCGCTGTTCGAAGAGCCGGTGCTTGCCCGCGTCGTCATGTGAGTTGGCGGCGCCATCCATCCGGGCCTCGTCGCCTCGACCTCCCGACTCCAGCTGCTCGATGAGGTGGGCGCGTGACTTGGGTCCGTGCATCCCCTGCGCATGCTGCTGCGCCCCTTTCTGCTTGTCGCGCTCGGCACCCTTGCCGCGCGGCTTCTCGAAGGGGATCGGATCGGTGCGGTCGTCTGCCATGCTCATGCTCCTGGTTGATCGAATGCCCCCTGATGGGCAAGAGGTGCGCCGGACTCGGCGAGGGATCCCTCTGCGAATGCGCCACGTCGGCCGTGCACGGCGCGACACCTCGCGCACGGCTTCGAGTTCATTGCGGTTGGTGCCGCCTTGGGCAAGCGGTCAAAAGCGAAGGATCTGCTGCACGCCGACGACGACCATGTGGTTGTCGATCCCCGGATTGTGCATGGCCGTCCCGCCGTTCGAGATGTGATAGAACTTGTAGCCGACTGCCACGCCCAGCTTGCCGGGACGCCCGATGAGCACACCGGCACCCAGCTCCGCCGTGTAGTTGACGCGCGCGGCCCCGTCCATTGGCATCTCGCGTGCAAAGCGCAGCATGCCACCGCTCAGGTTCGCGTAGCTCTGCACCCGTGCACCGCTGCGATGCCGCACCTGGATTCCCACCGGCGCGATGCCGAATCCGAGTACAGGCCGCGTGTCCGAAACGACCGGCGAGGTGACACACGGCTCCCCCGGCTTCGCGTCCCGGCACCAGGGCGGATCGGTGTCGTCCCGCACCATCGAGACGCGCGCCGCTGGAACGGCGTCGAGGATGTAGTCGAGTGCGACGCGCCGCGACCGGGCGAGGGGCCAGGTCAGCCGGAGCGCAATGAGTTCGATGTCACGCCCGCTCTCGGCTCCCCAGATGTTGTCCGGTGAGTTCCGGGCGATCCCGCCCCAGGCGCCCCACCCTGGCGCCGGCGTGGGAGCCACGGTGGGTTCCGACGCGGATGCCGCTGCACCCTGCGCGGCGAGCGGGGAGCACGCGAGGCAGAGGTACGCGGCGGCGAGGCAGGAACGATGCAGCACGAGCGGTCTCCGATGAGGCGGCGGCAAGGACGGACGTGGGCGCCCGAGCCGGGACGGTGGAGGCGCCGGCGGTCATACCTGCCGAAAACCGGCCAGGCCCGCGGACGCGTCACTCGGTCGGCAGCGGCCCGTGTCGCCCGCTCCCCTGGCGACAAGCTGCGGGCGGAACCGGGAGGTGTCCAGTTCCGTTAAGGGCCAGGCACGGCGTGTGGAGCGTCGGAAGCTGCGTGGCGCCGCCGAGCCGCCGCTGCGCCACGCTCACGGGCCACTCCCTCGTGATGCGTCGCCCAATGCCGCATCGATCCAGCGCTCGTAGGCCTGGGCGCCGACGCTCGGCAGGTCGTTGTGACCCGCGCCGGCCACGATGAGGAGATCGCCCTTTCGCCGCGCTGCCGCGTACACCTCGCGTCCCATGCGCACCGGGATGATGCCGTCCTCTGCTCCGTGCGCCACCCAGACGGGAACGTCGAGGGACGCCACCCGCGCGCGGGTGTCGTAATGCACGCGCGCGATCAACCGCCACACCGGTCCGCGAAGCATCGGTCCCATGCGCACGGCCATCGCCCGCGCCGACGTGAACGGGGCTTCGAGCACGAGGGCACGCGGAGCTACCTGCGACGCGAGCTCCGCGGCCACCGCACTTCCGAGCGAGAAGCCGTGAATGACCGTGCGATCGGGCGTCGCGCCCAGCGCTTGCTGCAGCGCTGACCAGAGCGCGAGGGCGTCATCGCGCGACGCGGCGTATGTCGGGGACCCTGGAATGCCCGCATACCCGCGATACTCCGCGAGCACCACGCTGGCGCCGGTGCGCCCTGCCAGCTCCTGACCCCACGGGATTGCGAGCGACGCCACCTCGGCGTTGCCATGAAAGTGGATCACCACAGGGTTGCCGCCGGCCGTGTCGCCGCGGACGAGGTAGGCGAACAGCGGCGTGCCGTCCGCAGCTTCCAGCTCCAGCCGCTCCACGCCAGGGGGCGCAGGCCAGGCACCCGCCGGCGGCTGGAAGACCATGCGCTCCTGCATCCGCCAGGCGAGCAGCAGGATCAACGCGAACAATCCGCCGAGGACGACCGCCAGCGGGATCATGCGATGGACGATCGAGCGCATGGCATCACCGGATCACGCCAGCCTACACGTCGTCGGCGGACGGGCCGTACAGCCCGGGCACCGGCACGTCGAGTAGCCGCAGGTACACAGTGAGCTGCGCGCGATGGTGGATCGGATGGCTGATCCCGTGCTGCCGCAGGAGCAAGGACCGGGGAGCATCGAGGAACACGGTGTCGCCTACGCGAAGCGTCCAGTGCCCGGCCAGTGCGTCCTCATCCATCGCTGCGACGACGGATCGCATCGTCGCCGCGCGTTCGTCGAACCGTGCCAGCAGGTCGGCGTTGCTGCCGACCTGCGACGGAGGCATCGGCGACTTCGCCATGTCCATCTCATCGGTCGTCGCGATCACCTCGGCGAAGCGTGGGAGCTCGGCAAGGTGGGTGGCCAGCCGGCCAAGCGAGAATGACTTCGGATGCGGCTTCCAGTCCCAGTGCTCGAAGGGAACGCGCTCGAGCACGCGGCGTGTGGCGGCGAGCTCGAGGTCGAGATCGGCGTACAGCTCATTCACGGTGGCGGACATCGTTCCTCGGGATGTGGACATGCGGTGATTCCGGTGACTCCCAAATCAAGTAGGCACGCGCGGACGGGCGCCAGCATGCGTTGCGCGTCCTCCTGGCCGTCCGCGCCGGGGTGAAACCGATCCTGCGCTGCGCGCGTAGGCCAGCGCGGACCCCAGGATGAACAGCGTTCACCAAATGTTTTTCGGAGCCCTGGCTTCCTTGGACGTACCGCGAGGTTTACAGTGTTAACCCATGACTGAGCCACGAACCCGCATCCTCGGAACCGCCTGCGACATGATCCTCGCCGACGGGATCGAAGGGTTCTCGCTTCGCCGCCTCGCCCGCTGCATCGGGGTCACGGCGCCCGCCCTCTACAAGCACTTCGACAGCAAGGAGGATGTACTCCGCGCCGTCGTCGCCGAGGGCTACCGGACCTTCGGTGCCTATCTCTATCGCGCCCTCGAGGGGCCCACGCCGCGCGAGCGGTTTGCCCTCGCGGGGCAGGCCTACGTGGCCTTCGCCATGGAACAGCCCCGCTACTACGAGGTCATCCACCTCTCTCCCGCCCTCCTCGGCTTCATGGAGCTCCCCGAGGAAGCGGTCGGCCCGGCGTGCGCCACCCGGCAGTTCCTGGAGGATCGCGTACGGGAGTGCATGGAGGCGGGGGTGCTCAAGCCCGACGACAGCACGGCTGTCGCCACCATGGTGTGGGCCGCATCGCACGGCATCGTTTCGCTCTACCTGGGCGGCCTGCTTCCCGTGCCGCGCGATGAGTTTCCAGCGTACTTCCGGTCTACCATCATGCGGCTCTTCACCGGCATCGGCGGGCCGGAGTTCACCGTCGCCGACCCGTCCTCGCTCCCCGCCGCCGTCACCTCTCAACGCCAGACCGTCACCTGATGTCCATAGTCTTCACCGCCCGTCGTCGCCTGTATGTCGCATGCATCGCGCTGGCAGCCGCTGGCGCACCGGGCAGCGCCGCATCGCAGCAGCCGGCCACCGACACCCTCACCCTCGAGCGCGCGCTCCGCACGGGCGTCGAACGAAATCGCGAGGTACGTTCCGCAGAGCTCGCGCTCCGTGAGGCGAACGCGCAGGCGTCCGAGGCTTGGTCGGGCGTGTTCCCGCGCATCGACTGGTCTGCGAGCTATACCCGGAACATCACTCCGTCGGTTTCTTTCCTGCCCGCAAAGATCTTCGACCCGACTGCGGGCGACGATGATCTCGTTCGGGTCCAGTTCGGCGCCGAGAATGCGTGGAACTCGACGGTTTCGCTCGAGCAGCCGCTCTTTCAGGCGCGGGCCTTCCTCGGCGTCGGTGCCGCGGGCCGGTTCCGCGAGCTGCAACAGGAGGCCCTGCGGGGCGCGACGCAGGCGACGGCCGCGCGGGTGAGTGTCGCGTACTATGACGTGCTGCTCGCCCAGGAGCAGCAGCGGCTGCTCGAGGCGTCCATCGCCCGGGTGCGGACGACGCTCGACGAGACCGAGCGCATGCAGGGCGCCGGCCTCGCATCGGAGTACGACGTGCTGCGCCTGCGCGTCGAGCTCGCGAACCTCGAGCCGAATGTGCGCCGGGCCCGCAACGCCGTCGTCCAGGCGCGCCGGACCCTCGGCGTCGAGCTCGACTCGCCCGATCTCGCGAGCGTGAACGTCGCCGGCGCACTGGCCGACATCGAGATTCCCGCGACGCACGCGGCCACTGCGGGTGTGGGCTCGGAAGTCCATCAGGCGCCGGCACCCCTGCACGCTTCCCTCCCGCCGGGTGACGAACTGGTCGCGCTCGCGATGGAGAATCGCTCCGACCTGCGCCAGCTCGAACTCACCGCGAGCCTCCGCCGCACCGAGTTGCGCGCCGAGCAGCTCGAATACGCACCCAAGGTTTCCCTGTTCGCGAACTACAACATCAACGCCCAGCACAACGGGTCTCCGACCTTCTTCGGCCCCGCCGGCCAGCGGGCGTATGGCCGCCTTGCGGGCGTCTCGATCAGCATGCCGATCTTCAACGGCTTCAAGGAGAATGCACGCATCCGGCAGCAGCGGGCTGTCGTCCGCGCTGTGGAGACGCAGCTCGACCTCGCTCGCGATCGCGCGGAGGCCGAGGTGCGCGCGCTCGCCGACCAGGTGGAGGAGGCCGCCGAGCGCGCAAGCGGACAGCGCCTGGCGGTGACGCAGGCCCGCCGCGGCTTCGCGATCGTCGGGGCCCAGTTCCGCGAGGGCCTGAGCGGACAGCTCGAGCGCACGGACGCGGAGGTCGCACTCCGCCAGAGCGAATTCAACTACGCGCAGGCGGTCTACGACTACCTCGTGGCCCGCGTCCGCCTCGATGAGGCCACGGGGCAGGCCCCGCTCGCGGCCCGCCGGGTCGCGCAGCTGGAGCGCCCGTGACGTCCCGCCGCCATTCCAGGGTTCAGCCCCTCATTCCGTCCGATCGGAGAATTCATATGTCATCCCGTGCAGGCACCCGGGCGCGCGCCATTGTGCTCCTCCCCCTTCTCGCCATCGCCGCAGCCTGCTCCGACGATGCCGAAGCACGTGCCGACTCCGCCGCGGCTGCCGTTGCAGCAGAGCCGGCTGGTCGAGTGATCAACGTCCAGGTGGCGGTCGTCGCCGGATCCGATTTCGCCGAGCGAATCCGGCTCACCGGAACCGTCACCGCATACCGTGACGTCACTATCTCCGCCGAGGAGACCGGTGTCATTCGCCAGCTGCCGGTGGCCAAGGGCAGCACGGTGGGGGCCGGCCAGGTGATCGCCGCGATCGACGACCGCATCCTGCGCGCGCAGGTGGCGCAGGCGCGCGCGCAAGCGGAGCTCACCCGTGAGGTCGCTGACCGGCGCCACCGGCTCTTCACGGAGAGCACCATCGGCACGGAACTGTCGGTGCTCGAGGCGCGGTCGGCGGCGCAACAGGCCGCGGCGAATCTCGACGGGCTGTCCGAGCGGCTCGCGCGCACGCGGATCCGGGCACCGATCAGCGGCGTGCTCGACGAGCGGAACGTCGAGATCGGCACCATGGTGGCGCCGGGGACCCCCGTGGCGCGGATCATCGCGCTCAGCCCCGCGAAGGTCACGGCCGGGGTGCCGGAGCGGTTCGCGGCCGATGTGGTCCCCGGGTCGATGGCCCGTGTGACCTTCGATGTGCTGCCGGGCCGCCACTTCGACGCCCGCATCGACTACGTGGGCGCCGCGGTCAATGCACGCAACCGCACCTTCCCGATCGAGATCGCGCTCCCCAATCAGGGCTTCGCGATCAAGCCCGAGATGGTCGCGAACGTCGAGATCCTGAAGCAGCGCCTCCAGCAGGCGGTCGTGGTCCCGCAGGAAGCGCTGGTGCGCATCGAGAACGGCTTCGTGGTATTCGTCGTGGAGGAGGACGCCGGCCGGCCCGTGGCGCGGCGGCGCCCTGTGCTGCTTGGCCCGTCGCAGCGGAACCAGGTCGTCGTGCAGGCAGGGCTCGATCCTGGGGACCGGCTCATCGTCGTCGGCCAGAACCAGGTGGCGCATAACGATCGCGTCAACGTCGTCGCGGCAGCGCCGTCACCTGTCGCGCCGCCACCGGTCGGTGCGGCACCCGCGGCGAGTGCGGCGCCGGCAGCGGGAGGCACCCGATGACGCAAGGGGAGCCGCACAGCGCGCCCGCGGTGCGGAATCGGCCCGGCTTCAAGGAGTTCGGCCTCACGACCTTCGCCGTCGCCAACCGCGTCAGCGTGATGGTCCTGCTGGCGTTCATCGGGCTGATCGGCCTGGTGTCGTACCACGCCATCCCGCGCGAGGCCTCGCCCGAGGTCCAGATCCCGATCGTCGTCGTGAGTACCCTGTATCCGGGGGTGTCACCCTCCGACATCGAGACGCTCGTCACCCGCCCGCTCGAGGAGGAGCTCAACACGATCTCCGAGATCAAGGTGCTGAGCTCCAACTCCACCGAGGGCTTCTCGAGCATCACCGCGGAATTCCAGTCGTCGGTGGACCTCGGCCAGGCGCTGCAGAAAGTGCGCGAGCGCGTGGACCTCGCACGCCCCAAGCTGCCCGGGGATGCCGAGGAGCCGGCGATCACCGAGATCAACCTCTCGGAATTCCCGATCATGCAGGTGAACCTGTCCGGCGAATACGGGCTGGTGCGCCTCAAGGAGATCGCGGAGCAGCTGCAGACCCGGTTTGAACAGCTTCCGCAGGTGCTGCGCGCCGACATCAGCGGCGGGCTCGAGCGAGAAGTGAAGGTCGACGTCGACCTGCCGCGGCTGCAGTTCTACGGCCTGTCGCTGCAGGACGTCGTCGATGCGGTGCGTGGCGAGAACGTCAATGTTCCGGGCGGTTCCATCGACGTCGGGAGCCTCAAGTACCTCGTGCGGGTGGATGGCGAGTTCCCCGACCCATCGGTCATCGAGGATATCGTCGTCAAGACCTTTGCTGGCCGGCCGGTGTATGTGCGCGACGTGGCGACAGTGGAGTTCGGCTTTTCCGAGCGAACCAGCTTCGCCCGCCTCGATGGAACGCCGGTGGTGACGATCGACATCGTCAAGCGCTCCGGACAGAACATCATCCAGACGTCGCAGGCGGTGCGCGACATCATCGCCCAGACCGAGGCACAGTTCCCCCCGACGACGGTGGTGAAGATCACCTCCGACCAGTCGGAGGAGATTCACGAGATGGTGTCGAGCCTCGAGAACAACATCATCTCCGGGCTCCTGCTCATCGTGGGCGTCCTGCTCTTCTTCCTGGGGCTCCGGAACTCGGCGTTCGTCGCCGTCTCCATCCCCGCGTCGATGCTGCTTGCGTTCATGCTCCTCGGGGTCATGGGCATCACGCTCAACATGGTCGTGCTCTTCTCGCTGATCCTCGCGCTCGGCATGCTGGTCGACAACGCGATCGTCGTCGTCGAGAACATCTATCGGTACATGGAAGAGGGGTGGGATCGCACGCAGGCCGCCGTGAAGGCGACCGGCGAGGTGGCGCTCCCGATCATTGCGGCCACGGCCACGACCGTCGCCGCATTCGCCCCGCTCATGTTCTGGCCGGGCATCGTCGGCGACTTCATGAAGTACCTGCCGCTGACCCTCATCGTCACCCTCTCCAGCTCCCTGTTCGTGGCGCTGGTGATCGTCCCGACGCTGTGTGCGATGTTCATGCGAATCGAGGGAGGGCCGCCGGCCCCGGTGTCGCGGGCGACCCGCCTCACGATCGCCGGGGTCGCTGGCCTGATCCTGCTCGTGGTGCTCGTCAACAATCCGCTGTCGGCGGCACTGCTCGCCGGCACTGCGGTGGCACTGTACTTCCTGCACACACGATTCCTCGCTGCCTTCGCCGACCGCTTCCAGCACCGGTTCATCCCCACCGTCGTGCGCGACTACGAGAAGCGGCTGCGATGGTCGCTCGCGCACCGGGGGGTCATCGTCGGCGCGTCGGTCGCCTCCCTCATTGCGACGTTCGTGGCATTCGGCTTCTTCAACAACGGCGTGGAGTTCTTCCCCGAGAGCATCCCGCCGGCGCAGGCCGCGGTGACGATCGAGGCCCCCAAGGGCACCCGGGCCGAAGTCGTGGACGGGATGGCGCGCCAGATCGAGGGTGAGCTGGCGTCGATTCCCGGGATCGAGGACGTCGAGTCGGCCGTCACCACGGTCGGCGGCAGTGGCGGCAACATGTTCGCCGGTGGCAACAGCGGCGCGCACACCGGCCGGGTGACGGTGAGCTTCGTGGACTTCAACGACCGGCAGCACGACGCCTTCGTCACCCTGCGGCACATGCAGGAGCGACTCGGCCGCGGCATCGCCGGCGCCAACCTCTCCGTGGAAAAGCCGCCCAACGGCCCGCCGTCGGGTGCACCGGTGAACATCGAGATCGCCGGGGCCGATCCGCTCGTCCTCAAGCAGCTCGCGGATGGCGTCCTGTCCACGCTCCGCAACGCGCGCGTGTACGGGAAGCTCGAGGGACTCGAAAGCGACCTCGATGATGCCAGGCCCGAGCTGTTCGTGCGCGTCGACCGGGAAAAGGCTGGCCTGTACGAGCTGACAACCGGCAAGGTGGGCGGCGCCATTCGCGGAGCGATCCAGGGCGTCGAGGCGGCCAAGTTCCGCACCGGGAAGGAGGAATACGACATCATCGTTCGCCTGGCGCCGCAGTACCGGGAGGACCTCGCATCGCTGCGCGAACTCAATGTCATGGCGGAAGGGACACAGATTCCGCTGTCGTCGGTCGCCGAATGGGAGGTGCGGGACGGGCTGGGGAGCATCAACCGCAAGGATCTCGACCGCGTCGCCACCGTGTCGTCGGATGTGCGGTCGGGACTGAACACGAATGCGGTGCTGGCCGAGGTACAGCAGGTCCTGCAGCCCTTTGTCGATCGGGAGATGCCGCCGGGCTACACGTTGCGGTACACCGGACAGAGCGAGGACCAGACCGAGGCGCAGGCATTCCTCATGATGGCCTTCGGGCTCGCCATCGCCCTCATCGCCTTCATCCTGATCTCGCAATTCAACTCGGTCATCAAGCCGATGATCATCCTCTCGTCGGTGATGCTGTCCACCATGGGAGTGTTCGTGGGACTGATGGTGTTCGACATGCCGTTCGTCATCATCATGACCGGCGTCGGCATCATCTCGCTCGCCGGCATCGTGGTGAACAATGCGATCGTCCTCATCGACTACATCGAGATCCTCAAGACGCGCGACGGTCTGGGGACGCAGGACGCGCTGGTCAGGGCCGGCATGACGCGATTCCGTCCCGTGGTGCTCACCGCGCTGACGACCGCGCTGGGGCTGATCCCGCTGGCCATCGGCCTCAACTTCGACTTCATCGGCCTGTTCACGCGCCTCAACCCCGAGCTGTATTGGGGGGGCGAACAGGCCGCGTGGTGGGGACCGATGGCGGTGGCGGTGATCGTCGGCATCTCGGTGGCGACGTTCCTGACGCTCATCGTCGTGCCCGTGCTCTACTCGCTCTTCGATGACATGACGGCCCGCGTCACCAGGCTCTACACGCCGGTCGAGGTCCTGGAGCCGGGGGTGAAGACGCGGGTGACAGGCGGCTCGCTGCGGCAGGCGGACGAGCCCGCGGGCGTGATGGGCTGACCGTTCGCTGCGCTCAGATGAATGCGGGGCACCGCGGGGGACTCCCGCGGTGCCCCGTCGGCTCCTTCAGGGCCTCGGCCGCCTCCACGCACGCAATCCTTCGAACACCAGCGCGATCACCGCGAAGATGAGAAGCGCGGAGATGAACGCCACCCCTGCCTGGGGCCCGACGGCGCGCGTGCCATCGATCGCTTCGAGCGCCCAGTAGTACGTCTGCGAGAACATGCCGTTCCAGTGCAGCATGAAGAACAGCGGAAAGACCACCGTCATCGTGAGGTAGAACCTGCGCCGGCGCCCGCCCATGTGTGCCCCGCTTGTTGGAGGTCAGGCCGCCATCATCCCGGACGGTGTGGATGGACTGGCCACGCTGCGGGTGGCAATCATGGGACGGAACCCGTCGAACGGCAAGGGCCGCCCCTGGTGGCTCACGGCCAATGTCTCACCGCTGTGGACGACCTGCCGCGATCGGCGCCCGGTACATCCGGATCGGCTCCATCGTCGCTGCGTCGATCGTACCGAGGTTCATTCGGTCGATCTGGCTGTTGCCGATGAACACGTAGTCCCCATCGACGACGTCACCAGTGGTGGACGTGCGGCCGTCGGCGGTGTTCGCCTCGAGCAGCGTGCGACCGGTAATGCGCCTCCAGTCGCCGTCGAGTTCGTACCGCGCCACCTTCCAGAACGACAGCGGATGGTGCGCGATCAGGGCGCCGTTCGCGAACGCCAGCCCGTCGATCCCGGCCACACTGATCGAATCGGGGACGGCGATACGCCAGCTCTCCTCGCTGGCGAGATCATGCCCGCGCACGTGCTCGGCCGTGGCGACGAAGAGCACGCGACCATCAGGTGAGATCGTGATCCCGTTGGGTGAGATCAACGCGCCGACCGACGAGAGCTCGCGCAGCACGGTGTCGCCAGGCGGGGCAAACCACACCCGCCCCGCGCGCGTGTCGGTGACGTAGACACTGCCGTCCGCTCCCGTCACGACGTCATTGAGGAAGTGGCGATCCGATCCCGCGACCGGCACCCGCCTCCGGTAGGCACCCGTCGGCGCGTCGAAGGCATACAGGGCCGAGGTGGCGGTGTCGTCCGGCGTGTCGAAGCGGGCATTGCTCGCCACCCACAACGTGCCGCGTACGGAATCCACATGGATGCCGGCAATCGAGCGCACGCCCCCCGCACCAGCAGCAACCCGATCGGTCACCGATCCGTCCGCGCCGATCGCCACGACCTTGTACTTGTGGAGACTGCCGACCAGCACGCTGCGCGTCGCGGGATCGTATGCCGTGCCTTCCGCCACGAGGTCCGGTTCCGCGATCGTCGCCCAGACCGTGGCGAGGCTGTACGGACGCCCGGCCAGCGCAGCCAGCGAGTCCACGTCGCCGAACTCGCTTCGCAGCGCGATGACTGACGAATCCCGGAGGGCGATCACGGCGTATCGGGGATCCCAACGCCGCAGCGCGTGGATCGCATCGGCGGCCTCGGACATCCTGCCGGCGCGCCCGAGCGCATGCGCGCGAAGGAAGGCCAGGTTGGGATGGTCGGGAACGGCAAGCGCGAGCGAGTCGATCAGCCGCAGCGCGCCCGCCGCATCGCCCGCACTGATCGCCCGCCGCACCTCGGGCATGCGTTCGAGCGGGCTCTGGGCGCCAACCGCAGCCGGGAGCGCGGCACCGAGGAGCACTGCACACGCGCCACTGACGGCGCGCTCGGCGAAACGGGACATGAGTGCCCTGTGGGGGTAGAGGTCGTGGGTCATCCGTTAAAAAGGGCCGATTCACTTCCGATTGAGCAGTCAGTTCTCGCCCTGCAGGTACCGGGCGGGGAGCGGGTTGTCGGGCCGCTCTGCCTCCCAGAACACCGAGATCACCCACCAGCGGGTGCCGTCGTTCATGAGCTGGATGCTGTTGATGCCGCGAATCACCGTCGGCTCCGTCTCCATGCGGCCCTCGTAGGTGCTGAAGACGTGCGCGATGTGGCCGAATCGCTCGGTGCGCCGCGCGATCTCCTGCTCCTGGAAGCCGACCCGCTCCAGAT